>NZ_JBKJFM010000154.1:0-13941 GCF_046614825.1 Streptomyces nanhaiensis | reverse complement strand
CCGCGGGCCGGTGACCGGCCCGGCCGCGCCCGCCGGCGGCCGGGACGCCCGGTGCGGCCGCACCGCCCCGACTCCACGGCCCCGCCTCCACCGCCGCACGGTCTAACAGCACTGTGTGCCACCCCCTCGGCCGGGGCACGCTGTGCCGGGAGGTTCGCACATGGACGCGGCGCAGACCGCAACCGTACGCCGCCCGTCCGGGGCGGGCGGCACCGCCGCCCTCGTCGCCGCGCCCACCACCTCCCTCCCCGAGTGGCCGGGCGGCGAACGCAACCGGGACTACCGCTACATGTGGCACCGGGACGCCGCCCTGGTGGTCCTGGTCCTGGTGCGGCTGGGCCACCGGGCGGAGGCCGGGGCCTGCCTGCGCGGCCTGCTGCGGCACTGCACCGCCTCGCGCGGCGTGCTCACGCCCGTGCCGGACATCGACGGCCGCACCGACAGCACCGAGCGGACGCTGGACCACCTGGAGGGCTACCGGGGCTCCCGCCCCGTACGCGTGGGCAACGCCGCGCACGAGCAGAGGCAGCTGGACGTGTACGGCCAGGTCCTGGACGCGGTGCTCGTCTTCCAGCAGGTCACCGCCGGCTCCGGCGACGGCTCCGGGGCCGGGGCCGGGCTCGACGAGGACGAGCGCGCCACCGTCTACGGGGTGGCGGACACCGCGTGCGGGCTGTGGCGGGAACCGGACCACGGCATCTGGGAGATCCGCGGCGAACCCCGGCACTGGACCACTTCCAAGCTCTACCTGTGGGTCTGCCTGGACCGCGGCATCCGCCTGGCCGAACCGACCGGTGACCCGGGGCAGCCGCTGGAGAAGTGGCGCGCGCAGCGGGACGAACTGCGCGAGAGCATCCTGACCCACGGCTACGACGACGGCGTGGGCGCCTTCGTGCAGTCCTACGGCTCCCGCAACCTCGACGCCTCCCTGCTGCGGATCCCGCTGCTCGGCTTCCTTCCCGGGCGCGACCCCCGGGTGCTGTCCACGCTCGACGCGATCGCGCAGGGGCTGGGGGAGGGCCCGCTGGTCCACCGCTACGACCCGCGGGCCACCGCGGACGGGATCGACGACCCCGAGGGCGGCTTCCTGCTGTGCTCCTTCGACATGGTCTCGGCGCTCGTCCTGGCCGGGGGCATGGACGAGGCCAGGGAGCGCTTCGAGTCGCTGTGCGCCCGGGCGGGGCGCTTCGGGCTGTCCGCCGAGGAGCAGGCCGCCGACGGCACCATGCTCGGCAACTACCCGCAGGCGTTCACCCACCTCGCGCTGATCGAGGCGGCGATGAACCTGGAGGACGCGGGCCGGGAGGATTCGCTGCACGCCTGGGCCACACGCGGCGCGAGCGGGCCGGGCTGAGACGCCGGCCGGGTCCTTCAGGGCATACGGCCCGCCGCCAGCTCCTCCAGCAGGGCCGGCAGCGCCCGTCCGATCGGCTCGCGCACCACCCGCTCGGCCAGCGGGTCGTACGGCGTGGGCTCGGCGTTGACGATCACCAGCCGCGCACCGTGCTCGGCGGCGATCCCGGCCAGCGAGGCGGCCGGCTGCACCTGCAGGCTGGTGCCGACCGCGACGAACACCTCGCACGCCCTGGCGATGGCCAGCGCCTCGCCCAGCACCTGCGGGTCCAGCGCCTCGCCGAACATCACGGTGGCCGACTTCAGGATGCCGCCGCACCGCAGGCACTCGGGGTCCGCGACCCCGGCCCGCACCCGCTCCAGTGCCCGCTCCATCTCCGAACGGGCACGGCACCCGGTGCACACCACGGCCCGCGCGGTCCCGTGCAGCTCCAGCACCTTGCGCTCGGGCATCCCGGCCATCTGGTGCAGCCCGTCCACGTTCTGGGTGATCACCCGCACCGGCACCCCGGAGCGCTCCAGCCGCACCACGGCCTCGTGCGCGGCGTTCGGCCTGGCCCGCAGCGCAGGGCCGTCCAGCCGCATCCGCCAGGAGCGGCGGCGGATCTCCGGGTCGCTGACGTAGTACTCGTAGGTGACGAGCTTCTCGGCCTCGGGGTCCTTGCGCCACACGCCGTTCGGGCCGCGGTAGTCGGGGATCCCGGAATCGGTGGAGATCCCCGCGCCGCTGAGGATGGCCACCAGCGGCCGCCCGCCCGGCCGGCCCCTCCCGTCCCCGCCCTTCCCGTCAAAGCGCTGTGCGCCCGGCCTGCCCTGCGTGCTCATGGTTCCGAGCCTACGCAGCCGCGCCCCGGACCTCGACCGCGTTTCCGCGTTCTCGCGTTTCCGTCCGGCCGCGGTGGTGGCACACTGCGCCCGGGCACGCCGCGCCCGCGGACCGCGCCCGCCCGCCGACCGCCTGCCCCGGGAGCCGAACCGATGACCTTCACCACCCGTCCGACCCTCCAGGGCACCTTCGGCATGGTCTCCAGCACCCACTGGCTGGCCTCCGCCTCCGCCATGGCGGTGCTGGAGGACGGCGGCAACGCCTTCGACGCGGCCGTCGCGGCGGGCTTCGTCCTCCAGGTCGTCGAGCCGCACCTCAACGGCCCCGCCGGGGAGGTGCCGGTCATCCTGGCGCCCGCCGGCGGCCCGGTGCGGGTGCTGTGCGGGCAGGGGCCCGCGCCGCGCGGCGCGACGGTGGAGCACTACACCTCGCTCGGCCTGGGACTGGTGCCCGGCACCGGCCCGCTGGCCGCCGCCGTCCCCGGCGCGTTCGACGCCTGGATGACGCTGCTGCGCGACCACGGGACCCGGGAGCCGGCGGACGTGCTGAAGTACGCCGTCGGCTACGCCGAGCACGGCCACCCGGCCGTACCGGGGATCGGGGCGACGGTGGAGCGGGTGCGCGAACTGTTCGAGACGGAGTGGACGACCTCCGCCGAGCTGTATCTGCCCGCCGGGCGCCCCCCGGCGCCCGGCGCACCGCTGCGCAACCCCGTCCTCGCCGCCACCTGGCGGCGGCTGCTGGCCGAGGCGGAGGCGGCCGGGAGCGGGCGCGAGGGGCGCATAGAGGCCGCGCGGCGGGTGTGGCGCGAGGGCTTCGTGGCCGAGGCGCTCGCCGACTTCGCCGCCCGCCCCGCCATGGACACCTCCGGCGAGCGCCACGCGGGCACCCTCACCGGCGACGACATGGCCTCCTGGTCCGCCTCCTACGAGGAGCCCGTCACCTACGACTGGAACGGCTGGACGGTCTGCAAGGCGGGCCCCTGGTCGCAGGGCCCGGTGCTGCTCCAGCAGCTCGCCCTCCTGGCGGACCTGCCCGGAAGCGGACCGGAGTACGGCACGGGGGAGTACATCCACACGCTGATAGAGGCGAGCAAGCTCGCCTTCGCCGACCGCGAGGCCTGGTACGGCGACGCGCAGGGGGCCGGCACCGTACCGGTCGAGGACCTGCTCTCCGACGCCTACACCGCGCGCCGCCGGGCCCTCATCGGCGAGAGCGCCTCCCACGAGCTGCGCCCCGGCAGCCCCGGCGGGCGCGCCCCCCGGCTCGGCGCCCACGCCGCCGAAGCCGCCTCGCGGGCCGGGGGCCGGGCGGCCGGCACCGGCGAGCCCACCGTGGCCCGCGACGGCGCGACGGCCGGCGACACCTGCCACCTGGACGTGGTGGACCGCTGGGGCAACATGGTCAGCGCCACGCCCAGCGGCGGCTGGCTCCAGTCCAACCCCGTCGTGCCCGCCCTCGGCTTCCCGCTCGGCACCCGGCTCCAGATGGCCTGGCTGGAGCCCGGGCTGCCCAACACCCTCACCCCCGGCCGCCGCCCGCGCACCACCCTCACCCCCTCGCTCGCGCTGCGCGGCGGGGAGCCGGTCCTCGCCTTCGGCACCCCCGGCGGGGACCAGCAGGACCAGTGGCAGACCCACTTCCTCCTCGCCGTCGCCCTGCGGGAGCCGGTGCGCGGCGGATACGACCTCCAGGGCGCGATCGACGCCCCGAACTGGCACCACGAGGGATTCCCCGGCTCGTTCTGGCCGCGCGCCATGCGGCCGGGCGCCGTCACGGTGGAGTCCCGCGTCGGGGAGGAGGCCGTCCGCGAGCTGAGGCGGCGCGGGCATCTGGTGACCGTCGGCGGCCCGTGGACGGAGGGGCGGCTGTGCGCGGTCGCCCGCGACCCGGAGACGGGCGTGCTGTCGGCGGCGGCCAATCCGCGCGGCATGCAGGGCTACGCCGTGGGCCGCTGACGGCCCCCGACGGCGGTTGCGGCGACGGCGGTGGCGGCGGTGGCGGCGGTGGCGGTTGCGGCGGACGGGCCCAGGGGGATCCGTTCACCCCGCGGCCACCCGCCGTCCGGCGGGAACCCCCGGTTGCGTGTTTCCATGGAGTGATGATCGACGACGAACTGCTGACAGGGGTCGAGGAGGCCGTGCGCAAGGCCGCGGCCGCCGAGATCATGCCGCGCTGGCGGCAGCTGGCCGCGCACGAGGTGACCGAGAAGAGCGGCCCGCACGATCTGGTGACCATCGCCGACCGGCGCGCCGAGGAGCACCTGACCGGGGCCCTGACCGCGCTGCTGCCCGGCTCGGTGGTCGTCGGCGAGGAGGCGGTGCACGACAACCCGGCGGTCTACCGCGCGCTGGGCGGCGAGGCGCCGGTGTGGATCGTGGACCCGGTGGACGGCACGCGCCAGTTCGTCCACGGCGACCCCGGCTTCTGCACCCTGGTGGCCCTCGCCCGCGGTGACGAGCTGCTGGCCTCCTGGACGTACGCGCCCGCCCGCGAGGAGCTGGCCGTCGCACTGCGCGGCGAGGGCGCGCGCCTCAACGGCGAGGAGATCCGCTCCGGCAGCCCCGCCCCGGACGCGCCCCTGGAGGTCGCCCACTCGCACCCGGACTTCACCACCGAGGCGCAGAAGCGCTCCCTGGAGGGCCTGCACGCCGAGGGGATCAGGCCCCGGCCGTGCGGCTCGGCGGGCCTGGAGTACCTGAACGTGGCACGCGGCGCGCTCGACGCGGTGGCCTTCACCTGGGAGAACGCCTGGGACCACGCCGCCGGGCTGCTGCTGGTGGCCGAGGCGGGCGGCGGCCACGCCACGCTGGAGGGCAAGCCGTTCCGCCTGGCGGGCGGCAACGCGCTGCCCTTCACGGCGGCCCGGGACGCCCTGACGGTGCGTCGTATCCTCTCCCTGCTGGCCTGAGCCGGTCAGACCTCAGCGCCGAGGGGAGAATCCGACGTGGCGTCGATGCGGGACGTGGTCGTGGTGGGAGCCGGTCCGAACGGGCTGACCGCCGCGGTGGAACTGGCCCGGCGGGGCTTCTCCGTCGAACTGTTCGAGGCGATGGAGTCGGTCGGGGGAGGGGCGCGCACCGAGGAGCTGACGCTGCCCGGCTTCCGGCACGACCCCTGCTCGGCCGTACACCCGCTGGGCGTCGGCTCGCCCGCCTTCTCCGCGATGCCGCTCACCGAGCGGTACGGACTGGAGTGGCTCCACCCCGAGCTGCCCCTGGCCCACCCCTTCCCCGACGGCACGGCCGGGGTGCTGGCCCGCTCGCCGGCCGAGACGGCCGCCTCCTTCGGGCCGCGCGACGCGGGGACGTACCGCCGGCTGGTGGCGCCGTTCCTGGGCCGCTGGACGACCCTGGTCGGCGACTTCTTCAAGGTTCCGTGGGACGGGCTGCCCCGCGACCCGGTCACCCTGGCCCGCTTCGGGCTGCTGGGCCTGCAACCGGTGGACTGGCTGGTGCGCCGCTTCCGCGACGACAGGGCCCGCGCGCTGATGTTCGGGCTGGCCGCCCACGCCATCGGCCCGACCACCTCGCCCGCCACCGGCGGCATCGCCCTGGTCTTCGCGCTGGCCGCGCACGAGGTCGGCTGGCCGATGCCGCGCGGCGGCTCGCAGTCCCTGTCCGACGCGCTCGCCGCCTACCTGCGCGACCTGGGCGGGCAGGTCCACACCGGGTTCGAGGTGCGGCGGCTGGACGAGCTGCCGCCCGCCCGCGCCTACGTCTTCGACACCTCGCCCACCGCGCTGGCCCGGATCGCCGGGCTGGGCGACGCCTACCGGCACTTCCGGTACGGGGCCGGAGTCTTCAAGATCGACTACGCTCTGGACGGCCCGGTCCCGTGGACCTCCGAGGCCGCCCGCCGCGCCGGGACCGTCCACATCGGCCCCTCCAGCGGCGAGATCGCCGCAGCGCTGCGCGCCGCATCCACCGAGGGCGTCCAGCCGGACCCGCCGTTCCTGATCACCGCCCAGCCCACCGTGGTGGACCCGGGCCGGGCGCCGGAGGGCAGGCACGTGTTCTGGGCGTACGGCCATGTGCCGCGCGGCTGGAGCGGGGACGCCACCGAGGCGGTCGAGCGGCAGATCGAGCGCTTCGCGCCCGGCTTCCGCGACCGGGTGCTGGCCCGCGCCACGGCGGGCCCGCCGGAGCTGGCCACCCGCAACGCCAACTACGTCGGCGGCGACATCGCCTGCGGCGCCTTCACCGGGCTGCAGACCCTGCTGCGCCCGGGGCTCGCCCGCGTCCCGTACGCCACCGCACACCCGGCCGTCTTCCTGTGCTCGTCGGCCACCTGGCCGGGCCCGGGCGTGCACGGCATGTCCGGCCACAACGCGGCCAAGGCGGTCTGGCGCCGCCTGCGGGCGCGCGCCTAGCGCGCCGCCCGCCGCCGATCCGGACCCCGCCGGCGGGGTCCTACGCCGCGCCGCGCAGGTCGGCGACGAGCCGGGCCCGTACGGCCTCCGGCTCCAGACCCAGCTGTGCGAACAGATCGCCGGTGAGCCGGTCGTCGGAGCGCAGCAGGGCCAGTACCAGGTGCTCGCAGCCGATGTGGCGGTCCTTCAGCGCGAGTGACTCGCGCAGCGACAGCTCCAGTGCCTTCCTGGCGCGCGGCGTGAACGGGATGTGGCCCCGGTCCCGGCGGCCGCGGTCCGCGCCGCGCCGCCGGAACGGCAGGATTCCCCGCACCTTCCGCCGCCCGCCCGTCGGCTCCGGGGACCGGTCCAGCGCGCCGGGCCCGAAGGCGTCCTCCGCCCGGCGCCGCACCTCCTCCAGGTCGATGCCCAGCGCCCGCAGCGCTTCCGCGTCCTCCTCGTCGACCCCGTCACCACCCCGTCCGGCCGCCCGGGCCGCGGCCGCTCGCGCCGACTCCGCTTCGGCGCCCATCCGCACCAGCGTCGCCGCGCCCGGTTCCTCCGGCCGCCGCAGCACGGCGATCAGCAGGTGCTCGGTGCCGATCCAGTCGTGCCCGAGCGCGCGGGCCTCCTCCTGTGCCCTGACCACCGTGTCGCGGGCCTGGCGGGTGAACCTCTCGAACATCTTCCGTCTACCTCCTCGAGTGCTTCTTGTGCACGGCCTGCCTGCTCACGCCGAGGGCTGTGCCGATCTCCTCCCAGGACCAGCCCTGCCTGCGCGCGCTGTCCACCTGCAGTGCCTCCAGGCGCTCCACCAGCCGCCGCAGCGCGGCCACCGCCCGCAACCCCACCCGGGGGTCGCGGTCCAGGGCGGCCCGCGCGGCGTCGACCGCCTCTCCTGCTTCCGATCCGGCCATGTCTGTCAACCTAAGATGACATGGAGGAGATGTCAATCACGGTTGACGGCGAAAGGGGTAAGGTTCCGCCATGGCGAAGACGGAGATCGCACTCGACACCGAACTGGTCGTCGAGGTCATGGTGCTGAGCGGGATCGGCAACCCCCGCGACGCGATCGAGGCGGTGGTGCGCGACTACGTCGCACGCGGCCACCGCACCGAGACGCGCACGGGCGAGGAGGCGGAGGTCCGGCTGCGGGAGATCGACACGACGCCCAGGATCCAGGAGGGCTGACGCCCGGGGCGGGCCGCCGCAGGGGGGTGGACCCCGCGCCCGGAACCGGTTGGTCCGGGCGCGGAGACCGCCCCCCGCACCGGTGCCGTGACCGGACAGGCCACGCGCGTGGAGGAGCCGCGCCCCCGGCCGGTACCGGCCGGGGGCGCGTACGCCGGGCCTGCTCCGGCGGGGCGGACCCCGCCGGAAGGGGCACGGGAGGTGTCAGGAGCCCTGCGGGTCCTCCCCGTCCCGCGACGACGCCCTGCCGCCCTCGGCCGCCCGCCGCAGCCGCGGATGGCGGCGGGCGCTGCGCTGCTCGCTGACGGCCTCGCCGACCATCGCCCGGATGGCCTCGCGCGCCCCGTGCAGCGGATGGTGGCGCGGCGGCCCGGCGCCCGGGTCCTCGCGCAGCTCCTTCACCAGCGACCAGCACAGCGCCAGCATCACCAGCACGAAGGGCAGCGCCACCAGGATCGTCCCGGCCTTCAGCCCGTCCAGGCCGCCCGCGACCAGCAGCACGGCGGCCACCGAGGCCATCAGCACGCCCCAGACGACGACCAGCCACTCGCGCGGGTGCAGCGCGCCGCGGGAGGTCAGCGATCCCATCACCAGGGAGGCGGAGTCGGCGCTGGTGACGAAGTAGGTCATCACCAGGATCATCGCGATCACCGAGGTGACCGTCCCCAGCGGCAGGGCCTCCAGCAGGCCGAACAGCGACGCCTCCACGCCCTCCTCCAGCCTTCCGGCCAGGTCGGCCTCGCCGGTGTCGTCCAGCCGCATGGCGCTGCCGCCCATCACGCAGAACCAGACGACCGTCGCGCCGCTGGGCACCAGCAGGACGCCGGTCAGGAACTCGCGGATGGTGCGGCCGCGGGAGATGCGGGCGATGAAGGTGCCCACGAACGGGGCCCATGACAGCCACCACGCCCAGTAGAAGATCGTCCAGGTGCCCAGCCAGTCCTTGTTGCCGAACGCGCCGGTCCGGCTGGAGAGCACCAGGAGGTCCTGGAGGTAGGCGCCGACTCCGGCCGGGATCGCGTCGAGGATGAACACGGTCGGGCCCAGCAGGAAGACGAAGCCCATCAGCGCGGCCGCGAGCACCACGTTCATGCTGCTGAGCCACTTGATGCCCCGGTGCAGCCCGGAGAACGCCGAGACCACGAACGCGGCCGACAGCACCAGGATGACCAGCAGTTCCAGTTCCCGGGTGTCGTCCCAGCCGACCGTCAGGTTCAGGCCCTTGGCCACCTGCAGGGCGCCCAGGCCCAGACTGGTGGCGGTGCCGAAGACCGTGGCGAAGACGGCCAGCAGGTCGATGACGCGGCCGGGCCAGCCGTTCGCGCGGCGCTCGCCCAGCAGCGGGACGAAGACCGAACTGATGCGGTTGCCGCGGCCCTTGCGGAAGGTGACGTAGGCCAGGGCGAGGCCGGCCACGCCGTAGATGGCCCAGGGGTGCAGCGTCCAGTGGAAGAAGGAGTACTCCAGCGCGACGCGCTCGGCGGCGCCGCTGCCGCCCTGGACGTCGCCGAAGGGCGGCGGGTCGACGTAGTACGTCAGCGGCTCGCCGACACCGTAGAACATCAGGCCGATGCCCATGCCGGCGCTGAACATCATCGCGATCCACGCCAGGTTGGAGAACTCCGGCTCGTCGGAGTCCCTCCCGAGCCTGATCCGGCCGAAGCGGCTGACCGCGATCACCACGCACAGGACCAGGAAGAGGTTGGCGGCCAGGGTGAACAGCCAGCCGAAGTTCCCCAGCACCCAGTTCAGCGCGGTCGTGGAGACGGAGGAGAAACCGTCCGTGCCGATGGCCGCCCAGGCCACCACGACCAGCACCACCGTCACCCCGATGGCGATCATCCCGGCGTCCGGGGGAGGGTCCTCACGGGCCGTCTCCGGGGAGGGGTCCCGGGGCGGTTTGCTCACATCGGTGCTCATATCACCCAACTATGAAATGGTTCATACGGTTCGTTGCATGGACGCGCCGTGCCGGCGAGGGGACGCCCGACGGTGCGCCGTGGTCCCGCATGCCCGCCGTCGGTAGGGTCTAGACGGCGCGACAGCCTGTTCGAGACACAAGAGAGACCGCGTGGAAACGACACACACCGAGACAGGCCGCGTGCTGATCGCCGCGGACAAGTTCAAGGGGTCGCTCACCGCCGCCCAGGTGGCCGAGCACACCGCGGCCGGGATCCGCCGGGCCCGCCCCGGCGCCGTGATCGAGGCCCTGCCCGTCGCCGACGGCGGCGACGGCACCGTCGACGCGGCGGTCGCCGCGGGGTTCGCGCTGCGCCGCACGGCGGTGACCGGGCCGCTGGGCAAGGCGGTCACGGCCTCCTACGCGCTGCGCGGGGACACCGCCGTGGTGGAGATGGCCCAGGCCTCCGGCCTCCAGAAGATGCCCGAGGGCGTCCTCGCCCCGCTGTCGGCCACCACCTACGGCACCGGCGAGGTGTTGCTCGCGGCGCTGGGGGCCGGAGCGCGCACCGTCGTCCTCGGGGTGGGCGGCTCCGCCACCACCGACGGCGGCGCGGGCATGCTCACCGCGCTCGGCGCCCGCTTCCTCGACGCCGGCGGCAGGCCCCTGCAGCCCGGCGGGGGACCGCTGCGCCACCTGGCGACGGCCGATCTGTCGGGGCTGGACCCGAGGCTGAAGGACGTCGAGATCATCCTGGCCGGCGACGTCGACAACCCGCTCACCGGGCCCCACGGAGCCGCGGCCGTCTACGGCCCCCAGAAGGGAGCGCGGGAAGCGGACGTGGAGGCCCTGGACACCGCGCTCGCCCACTACGCCCGCGTGCTGGAGACCGCCCTCGGCCCGCGCGCCGCACACCTGGCACAGCGTCCCGGCGCGGGCGCGGCCGGCGGTGTCGGTTACGCGGCCCTGGCCGCGCTGGAGGCCTCCTTCCGGCCCGGCATCGAGGTGCTGCTGGAGGTGCTGGGCTTCGCCGGCGCCCTGGAGCGCGCCGATCTGGTGATCACCGGCGAGGGCTCGCTGGACGCCCAGACCCTGCGCGGCAAGGCACCCGCCGGGGTGGCCGCCGCCGCCCGCCGGGCGGGCCGGCCCGTGGTCGCGGTGTGCGGGCGCCTGGCCATCGGCGAGGACGAGCTGCGGGCCGCCGGGATCGAGGCGGCGTACGCGCTGACCGACCTCGAACCGGACCCGGCCGTCTGCATGGCGCAGGCCGGGCCGCTGCTGGAGCGGGCGGCCGAGCGGCTGGCGGCCGACCGCCTGTGACCTGCCCCGAAGGCCCGGACCGCACCGCGCGGTCCGGGCCTTCGGCCTGTCCGGCGCGGCTCCCTTCCGCATTCCCTCCCGCGCCCTTCGGTGACACCGCGCCGTCCGCCCGGGAGCGGAGGCCGCGGATCCGCTGTGCCCGTGCACAGCCGGGCCCCCGCACCTCTGGTCACCGGCAGCGATTCGCCCACCGGCCGTGGACGGCCCTTCGCGGCCGGTGCTGGGGTGAGCGCCGTGATCCCGGTGGAGCCCACCGGGGGACAGGACGGAAGAAGAGGAGGGCCGATGACGGCCGCTTCGCTGGAGGTCCGGGGGGTGTCCGTGGGCTACGGCCCGGTACGGGCGCTGAACTCGGTCTCCGTTGATGTACCCGAGGGCGCGGTGGTCGCCGTCCTCGGCGGCAACGGCGCCGGCAAGACCACCCTGCTCCGCGCCGTCTCGCGCACCCTGCGATTCCACGGCGGGACGATCGGCTCCGGCACGGTCTCCTTCGCCGGACGGCGGCTGGACGGCCTCACCCCCGCCCAGGTGGTGGCCGCCGGAGTCGTGCAGGTGCCCGAGGGACGGCAGGTGTTCGCCCGGATGACCGTGGCCGACAACCTCCGCGCCGGTGCGCTCGGCGCGGCCGGCGGCCGCCGGGCGGCCGCCGAGGCGCAGGCGCGGGTCCACGAACTGTTCCCGGTGCTGGCGCAGCGGGCGCACCAGCGGGCCGGACTGCTCTCCGGCGGCGAGCAGCAGATGCTCGCCATGGGCCGCGCCCTGATGGCCCGTCCGAAACTGCTGCTCCTGGACGAGCCCTCCCTCGGCCTGGCCCCCCTGATGGCCGACCGGATCGCCGAGACAGTGCGGGAGATCAACGCCCAGGGCACCTCGGTGCTGCTGGTCGAGCAGAACGCGGCGATCGCGCTGCGGCTGGCCTCCTCCGCGGTCGTCCTGGAGGTCGGGGAAGTGGTCCTGGCGGGGGACGCGGACGAACTCGCCGCCTCCGACGAGGTGCGCCGCCGCTACCTGGGCATCACCGACGACCCCGGGCACCCCGGCGCCCCGGAGGGCGCCGGCGCCGAGGGCGTCGCCGAGGGAGCCCTGCACCCGGCCGCGCCCCTGCGCAGGTGGTCGGCGTGACGGCCCCCGGCACCCCGGCACCGGGACATGCACCGGCATCGGCACCGGCAGAAGGAGACGTCCCCGCGCTGCGGGTGAGAGACCTCACCGTGCGCTTCGCCGGGCTCACCGCGCTGGACGCCGTCTCCTTCACCGTCGAGCCGGGCAGCGTCCACGCGGTCATCGGCCCCAACGGCGCGGGGAAGTCGACCACCTTCAACGTCCTGTCCGGCGTCTACCGTGCCACGTCCGGCAGCGTCCGCTTCGGCGAGGAGGAGCTGACCGGGCTGGCGCCGCACGCGATCGCCTCCCTCGGTGTGGCCCGCACCTTCCAGAACATCGCGCTCTCCCCGTACACCACGGTCGCCGACAGCCTGATGCTCGGCCGCCACCGGCTGACCCGCACCGGCTACCTGGCCGCCGGCCTCCGCCTGCCGCGGGCCGCGCGCGAGGCGGCCCGGCACCGCGAACGGGTGCGGGAGATAGCCGAGTTCACCGGCCTGGAGCCCTATCTGGACCAGCCGGCCGGCTCACTGCCGTACGGGCTGCAGAAGCTCGTCGAACTCGGCCGCGCGCTGTGCATGGAACCCCGGCTGCTGCTCCTGGACGAGCCCGTGGCCGGCATGACCGCCGACGAGCGCCGCCGCACCGCGTCCCTGATCGCGGGCGTGCGCGAGGGGCTCGGCATCTCGATCGTCCTGGTGGAGCACGACATGGGAATGGTGATGCGGCTCGCCGACGCGGTGACCGTACTCGACTTCGGCCGCAGGATCGCCGACGGCACACCCGACGAGGTCCAGCGCGACCCCGCGGTCGTCCGCGCCTATCTGGGACAGGAGGCGGCGAGCGCATGACGACCTTCGTCGAACTGCTGCTGAGCGGGCTGTCCATCGGCTCGGTCTACGCGCTGATCGCCCTCGGCTTCGTGATCATCTTCAAGGCGACCGAGGTGGTGAACTTCGCCCACGCCTCCCTGCTGCTGGCCGGCGGCTACCTGACCGCCGTCCTCCGGGAGGACATCGGGTTCTGGGCGGCCCTGCTGGTGGGCGTCGCGGGCGCGGCGGCGGTGGGCGCGCTGGTGGAGTTCCTGGTGATCCGCCGCTACCGCGGACACGACCACAGCGTGCTGGCCATCGTCACCATCGGCGTCGACATCGTGCTGGTCACCGAGCTGACCCGGCAGATCGGCGCCCGCGTCCTGCCCATGGGCGACCCGTGGGGCGATCAGGTGCTCACCCTCGGGGCGGTCAGCATCCCGCAGACCCGGGTGGCCGCCTTCGTCACCGCCGCCCTCATCATCGGCGCCTTCCTACTGGCCTTCCGCTTCACCTCCTGGGGCGTGGCGATGCGGGCGGTGGCCGAACACCCCGAGACCGCGGCGCTGATGGGCATCCGGCTGGGACGGGTGTCCTCCTCGGCCTGGGCGGTGGCGGGCGGACTGGCCACGGTCGCCGCCCTGTTCCTGACCGTCTTCCCCACCCCCGGCCTGGAGCGCGGCACCTCCCTGGTGGCGCTCAAGGCCTTCCCCGCCGCGATCCTGGGCGGACTGGACTCCACCACCGGAGCCCTGGCCGGCGGGCTGATCATCGGAGTCACCCAGTCCTTGGCCGCCGGCTACCAGAGCGACCTGACCTTCCTGGGCCGGGGCATCGGCGACCTCGCCCCCTATCTGGTGATGCTCCTGGTCCTGCTGGTGCGCCCGGCGGGCCTGTTCGGAACGAGGGAGCTGTCCCGTGTCTGAGCCCGCCGAGACCTCCGTCTCCGCCGCCCCCGCCCCCGCCGGGCCCGCGGCCTCCGCGGCCCCCTCGGCCGGCGCCGCCGGCGGGCGCGGCTGGACGGCTACGGCGTAGGCTTCGAGACCATCGCGGCGGCCGGCGCCCCCGCTTGCGTCCTGCACTG
>NZ_JBKJFM010000153.1:0-14092 GCF_046614825.1 Streptomyces nanhaiensis | reverse complement strand
CAGCCGCTCCAGCGCCGCGCGCGCGGCGGGCAGACCGGTCGCGGCCGTCAGCTCCGCGGCCGCGTCGTCCAGCCACTCGCGCAGCACGTCGGCGAGCACGGGGTGCCCGGCCAGCTCCTCCAGCAGCCCGGTGCCGGCGCGGTGGCCGCTCAGGTTGCCCACGGAGCGGTACAGCAGGCGCCGGCAGCGCGGGTCGGCCGCGACGGCCGTCAGGTCCCGCCGCCCGGGCGGGGTCTCCCTCAGCCACCGGTCGAGGGCGAGGAAGACGCCTCCGCCGTCCTCGGGCAGCCTCAGCGGTACGCCCCGCGCCACGCACAGGTCCAGCAGGTCGAGGTCGGCGCCGGCGTGCCAGCGGCCGGTGAAGAGGTCCACGGGGCGGCCCTGGGCGCGCAGGCGCGGTGCCATGCGTTCCACCAGGGCGAGGGTGGCCGGCGAGCGGCCGCTGACGGAGGAGCCGTGCTTGCGGTGCAGCGCCCAGCGGCTGAGCCAGTCGGCCGCGTCGACCCCGCCCGCCCCGGCTCCGCCCGCCCCGGCCTCGCCCGTCAGCAGCCGGTCGGCGCCGGTCTCCGCGAGCAGCGCCAGCCAGAACTCGTCGTCCTCCGTCGAGCGGCCCAGCCCGGACGGCATGATCTCCAGCAGCCGGACCCGTACGGCGGGCTGCCGCCCGGCCAGGACGGCCAGCGTGGACCGGTAGGCGTTCCAGAAGGACGCCGGGGCCCGCACCGCCGCGGGCGACGCGAGCAGATCCGCCACCAGGGCGCACTCCTCGGCGACCCGGTCCAGCCCCGCGGCCCTGATCAGGCCGCGCGCGTCCTGCGGCAGGGACGCGTACGGCGGCATGCCCGCCGCGCAGCGCTCCACGGTCAGCTGCCGGAACTGCGTCCACGCCTCGGCCGGGGCGAGCCGCGCCGAGAGCGCCTTCACATGCTCCTTGAGCGCCTTGACCGTCAGTGCCCCGGCGAAGGCGAACTCCAGGAACACCGCCCGCTGCCGCTCCTCGTCCACGGGCAGCGCGTGCACCCGCTCCGCCTCGCGTGCCTTGCCGAAGAAGGCCGCCGCGTAGGTGGTGTTCTCGTGCCGGAGGAAGACGCGGGCGGCCTGCTCGTAGAAGGTGGGCAGGAAGTGCGGCACGGCCCGGCCGAGCCGCTCGCCGAGCTCCTCGAAGCCCTCCTTCGCGGCACCGGGGCGGGACTTGGCCTGCCGGGAGAGCCGCTCGACGTCCCTGACCAGCGCCAGCGCGTGGTGCCCGTTCGCCGGGTCGTTGACCAGCGCCCACGCGGGGAAGCCCAGGGTCTCCCGGCGCACCTGCCCGGCCTCGTGGACCGCCGGCTCCCGGACCAGCCCGAGGAAGTCCAGGGCGAGGTCCTCGGCCTCGCCGAGCGTGCCCGGCACCAGCCGTACGACCCTGCGCTCCTCCAGCGCGGGATGGGTGTAGGCGCGGACGGTGAGGACGTCGGCGTCCTCCCGGTCCGTGGCGCCCGGGGGCAGTACGGCGCCGGCCTCCAGCAGCGCGGCGCAGGTGGTCTCGTCGTACGTGATGCCGTCGTACGCCGTCATGCCGCACGCTCCTCGTCCTCGATGTCGCGTCCGGCGTACAGCGCGGCCGCCATGCGCATGCCCTCCGACCAGGCCACCGGCCCGACCCGGCCGAGCTTCAGGACCCGGCCCGCCGGGTCGGTGAAGACCAGGGGGCCGGTCTCCGTCTCCTCGTAGCCGTCGTAGTCGCCGACCCACACCCGGGCCTCGACAGCGCGGCCGTCCTCCAGCACGGAGCACACCGCGTGGCCGCCGCGCACGCGGTAGCCCAGCTGGGCCGCGCGCCCGTGCAGGAACCTCAGCTCCTTGAAGACGCCGCCCGCGTAGTCCTCCACGCAGGTCGCCCCGGCGTCCAGCGCCGCGGGCCGGCGCCACACCTCGCGGAAGAGCTGCCGGGCGCGCTGCTCGACGCCCAGTTCGACGGCGAACTCGCGCAGCTCCTCCAGTTCCTCCAGCAGCACCGGGTGCGGCAGGCGGACCAGGCCGGGGGTGAGGCGGACGGTGTCGCCGTCGAGGTCGACCACCCCGAGGCCGCGCTCGGGGTCGGCGTCCCGCAGGAACCCGGCCACCGAGCCGTCCGCCCCCGTGACCACCAGGTCGCGCAGCGCGGCCTGCCAGGCCGGGTCCGGCCACACCCGCGCCAGGACCGCGAACGGCACCGGCAGCGAGCGGACCATCCAGCGCTCCACGTCGGCCAGGCACTGCCGTTCGTGCCGCTCCAGCCACTCGGCGAGCTGACGCAGCCCCACCACCGCCGGATCGTCGGCGATCTTCGGCGGCACGGACTTCAGCCGCCGCCCGGCCGCGTTCCGGCACACCACCTTTCCGCCGTCGAGGGCGACTTCGTAGCCGCCGGCCGACACCCACCCCATGCGTGCCTCCCGCATCCGCAGTGATCAAGTGACGGGAACTGTAGAGCAGGGCGCTGACACCGCGGGACGGGCGGAAGCGGCGGGAGGTGACGGATGGTCAGGCCCCGTGCCCCTGTCCACCCGAGAGCCGGGGGCGTCCCGGTCGCAGCCGGCCCCGAACCGCCCGGCGGCGCGCACCCGTCCGCCGCACGGCCGCGGGGGAGCGGGCCGCCGGTCCGGGCCCTGCCCCGGCGCGCGGCCCGTGGGGCCCCGCAGGGTCCCGGATCCCCCGCGTCGCCCGGCTAGGATCCGGACCATGCCGCTGACCGTGAAGGACGTGGACCGGTTCGAGGCCGCCAGGCCCCGTCTGGAGGCCATCGCCTACCGCCTCCTGGGCTCCGCGAGCGAGGCCGAGGACGCGGCGCAGGAGACCTTCCTGCGCTGGCAGGCCGCCGACGTCGAGCGGATCGAGGTCCCCGAGGCCTGGCTGACGAAGGTGCTCACCAACATCTGCCTCAACCAGCTCGCCTCGGCCCGCGCGCGGCGCGAGACCTATGTGGGCCAGTGGCTGCCCGAGCCGCTGCTGGAGGGGGATCCGATGCTCGGCCCGGCCGGCACCGCCGAGCAGCGCGAGTCGGTCTCGTACGCGGTCCTCACCCTCATGGAGCGGCTGTCCCCGCACGAGCGGGCGGTGTACGTGCTGCGGGAGGCCTTCGACTACCCGCACCGGGAGATCGCCGGGATCCTCGGCATCACCGAGGCCGCCTGCCAGCAGATCCTCCACCGTGCCAGGAAGCACGTCGCGGACGGCAGGGCCCGCACCGAGGTCGACGAGGCCGCCGCCCGGAGGATCGCCGAGGAGTTCCTGGCGGCCGCCGCCGGCGGGAGGACCGAGCCGCTGGTGCGGCTGCTCACCGCCGACGCGGTCTCGGTCGGCGACGGCGGCGGGAAGGTCCCGGCCCGCGCCAGGCCGGTCGAGGGCGCTCTCGCGGTCGCTAAGTTCATGCGCGGTCTGTTCAAGCCCGCACGGGCCAAGCGCGCCCTGGTCGGCGGCTCGCCCGGACTCCACGTCACCACCGCCAACGGCGGGCCCGCCGTCGTGGCGGTCGTGGACGGCCGGGTCGTCGGCATCGTGTGCCTGGAGGTCACCGCCGAGGGCATCGCCGCGATCCGCAACCAGGCCAACCCCGACAAGCTCGGACGCGCGACGCAGGTGTGGGCGGCCGCCGACCACGGAGAACCCCTGTTCCACGCCTTCTGACCGCGGGGCGGGCCGCCCCGGCCCCGGCACGGGCGCCCTCCGCCCCGAATGTGACCTGCTTCACGCCGCGTTCCCGTCAGGAAACGGCGCGCTGCCCGGTTCAAGGGGTGAACCGCGCAAGGGACGGAAACCGCGCAGACAGGAGCCAGGCAAATGAAGCACCGCATCATCGTCCTCGGAGCCGGCTACACCGGAGCCGCCGCGGCCGGCCGCCTCGCCAGGCGGCTGCACCGTGAAGACGTCGCCATCACCCTCGTCAACGCCGACCCCGACTTCGTCGAACGCGTCCGGCTGCACCAGCTCGCCGTCGGCCGGGAACTCAGGTCCCGCCCGCTCGACGCGATGTTCGCGGGCACCGGTGTCGAGCTGAGGACGGCCAGGGTCACCGGCGTCGACGCCGACCGCAGGACCGTCGCCGTCACCGACACCGCCGGAGACGCCCGGGAGCTGGAGTACGACACCCTGGTGTACGCCCTCGGCAGCGGCTGGAACGACCAGGGCGTCCCCGGCGCGGCCGAGCACGCCTGCGAGATCGCGAGCCGGCCCGGAGCGCTCCGGCTGCGCGAACGGCTGGCCGGCCTGTCCGCCGGGCAGCCCGTGGTCGTCGTCGGCGGGGGCCTGACCGGTCTGGAGGCCGCCACCGAGATCGCCGAGGCCCGCCCGGACCTCGCGGTCTCCCTCGCCACCGAGGGCGGCCTCGGCGACCGGCTCTCGGACAAGGGCCGCGCCCACCTGCGGAAGGTCTTCGACGGGCTCGGCATCACCGTGCACGAGCACACCGCCGTCACCGCCGTCGGGGCCGACCGCGTCACCACCGCCGACGGCGAGGCCGTCCCGGCCGCGGTCACCGTGTGGACCACCGGCTTCGCGGTCCACCCCGTCGCCCGGGCCACCGCCCTGGAGACCACCGCCACGGGCCGGATCGTGGTGGACGCGACCATGCGCTCGGTCTCGCACCCCGACGTGTACGCCGTCGGCGACGCCGCCATGGCGACGGGCCCCGGCGGCAGGCCGCTGCGGATGTCGTGCGCCTCGGGAACCCCCACCGCGTGGCAGGCCGCCGACGCCATCGCCGCGCGCCTGACCGGCGGGAAGCTCCCGAGGATCCCGATCCGCTACTTCAACCAGTGCATCTCGCTGGGCCGCCGGGAAGGGCTGATCCAGTACGTCACCGCCGACGACCGGGCCACCGGCGCGGCCCTCACCGGCCGGCTCGCCGCCGTCTACAAGGAGCTGGTCTGCAAGGGCGCGGCATGGGGCGTCGCCAACCCGACCCTCGGCCTGCCGGTCCGCCGCCGCCGTGTCGCACGGGAGGCGGCCCGCAGCGGCCCGGCCCTCAGGACGCCGGCCTGACCCGTGCGGCGCGGCGGGCGCCTCCCGTCGGGTGCGCCCGCCGCGCCGACCTCCCCCGGGGCCGTCGTCCTCCGGCGCCCCGGCGCGTCCCCCTCCTCCGGTCAGGCGGGGCCCGCCGCGGCGAGCTTCGCGGCGTCGGGAGCGTAGACGGTCATCCAGTGCGGACGCAGCCGGTAGTAGACCACCTCGTCGTCCCAGTCGAAGGCCTCGTCGCCGTAGAAGTCCTTGAGGTACGAGAGCAGATCCGGCCAGTCCGCGGCCGGTTCGCCGCCGCGGGGGTTGAGGACCTCCACCGTGCCGTGGGTGAACACCCCCAGGTCCTCGCCCCGCATGTGCGCGGCGCTGACGGCGGGACGCGCGGCGAGGTGCCGGGCCTTGGCGGCGTCGCGTGCCGTGCCGAAGTGCCACCTCCCGTGCAGGAAGTGGCCGTCCGCGCCGCTGATCCGCGGTTCGCCCTTCGCCGTCACGGTGGCCAGGGCGAGGGTGCACATGCCGGTGAGGACCCGGGTGAGCTGTTCCGCGTTCAGCGTCCGCTCGGTGCTGACGATCGAGCGGAGGTGGGAGGTGGAGCGGGAGAGCGAGGAGTCGAGGAGGGCCTGGAGCTCCGCGAGCTCCTCCGGTGTTTCGCGCATGGGAATCCTTGTCCGTCCGTAGGGATCCGGCCCGCGTTCACCGTCGGCGCCGGCCGGTGAGGCCATGCTCGACGCGAAACCCGACACCTTGTGTCATGTTTCCCGCCGGCCTGACCGTGTCGGGGGCCGGTTCGCCGCGCTGCGCCGCTTCATCCCGGACGACGCCGATCGCGCCGGCCGCCGGCCGCGGTTCTGATCAGCGGCACGTCCCGCGTGAACTGCCGGAACCCGAAGCCGTGGTACAGCCCGCGCGCCTGGGGACGCCCCGGCGCCCCCAGGCAGGCGACCGTCATACGGGTGGCCCCGGCCCCCGTGCCCGGTGCATCCCGTGCAGGAGCGTCGCCCGTGCCAGCCCCCGGCGCCGGTGGTCCCGGTGCGTCCCGACCGGCTCGAACCCGGCGGTCCTGTTCGCCTCGCCGAGCCGCATGATCGTCGGAGCCGCCATCGTTCCGTCGGGTGCCTCCACCAGGACGTGCAGGTCACCGCGGTACGCGGCCGTCCGCCGGACACCCCGGCAGCCCTCGGCCGTGTACGTGGAGAGGCCCCAGGCGTCCAGATGTGCCCGGGGTGACCGGACCCCGGCCTCCCGGGGGCGCGGCACCCGAACGACCGGGCCGACGGGCGGGTGCGGGCGCCGGCTGCCACGCTGAGGTCACACAGGACTCGTGGAAGGGAAGCTCCGTGATCACCACCGACTTCGTCCCCGGCTCCCCCTGCTGGATCGACCTGGGAACCCCTGACGTCCGGGCCGCCGCGGCCTTCTACGGTGCGGTGTTCGGCTGGGAGTACGAATCCATGGGGGAGGAGGAGGGCGTCGAGGGCGGGATGCTCCGGAAGGACGGCAGGACCGTCGCCGGGCTCGGCAAGCTGACCGAGGAAGGCGCGCGCTCGGCGTGGATGATCTACTACTGCGTCGCCGACGTGGACGCCGTGACCCGGGCCGTCGAGCGCGCGGGCGGCACCGTGCGCGTGCCACCGACGGGCCTCGACGAGTGGGGCCGGATGGCGCAGTACAGCGATCCGCTGGGCGGCCAGTTCGCCGTCCTGCAGCCGGGGAAGGAGACCGGAGCCGAGCTGATGGGCCGGCCGGGCTCGCTGTCCTGGACCGAGCTGTACACCAGCGACACCGCGGCGGCGAAGGAGTTCTACGGCGGCGTCCTCGGCTGGCGGTTCGACGACATGGAACTGCCGGGCGGAGCGGGCACGTACTCCACCGTCACGCCCGCCGGGCTCTCCGGCGAACGTGCGCAGGGCGGCATCATGGGGATGCGTACCGAGGACCTCGCCCTGGCGAACGGGCGGCCCTACTGGCACCCGGTCTTCGACGTCGCCGACTGCGACGCCGCGGTCGCCGCGGTCACCGGGAACGGCGGCAGCGTGCAGATGGGGCCGGAGGACGCGGAGGGCGTCGGCCGGATGGCGGTCTGCCTCGACCCGGCGAACGCGGACTTCGTGGTGCTCACCCCGAACCCGAGCTGAGCCGCGCCCCCGCCATGGCCGGCGGGACGATGCGCGCGGCCCGTGCGCGCCGGGAGGTGCGGCGGCCGTGGCGCCCCGGCTGGCCCGGGGCCTGCCGCGCTCGGCCGCTCCCAGGAGCATCCCGCGGCGATGGCGGGGGCGCGGCGTCGTCCAGGGGGCCTTTGGCGTGCCGGTTCAGGCCGTCCAGGAGGGCGCCCGGGACCGTGCCGGGCTCGCCGGAAGGGGAGAAGGAGCGGGGAACGGGCGCGGAGCCGTGGGGGACGCCCCGGCGGTCGCGGGCCTCCCACCGATCCGCCGGTGAACATCACCAGGGCCGCCTCCGGCGGCGGGGCACCGCTCGACGGGCACCCCGGGCCGCCCGGTCCGGAGGCCGGGAGGGGGCGGCCGGCGCCGGCGCACGTGCCCGGCCCCGGTGGACGAGGAGCCGCTCGCGATGCCCCGGGCAGACCACGAGGAGCACACCGACCGGGCCGGAGAGGCGGATGGCGGCCTCCTCCGCGGCGGCCCGGCGCCCGGCAGGGCCGACCGGCCCCCCGAGGGGCCTGACGGCCCCTGGCCGCGGTGAGCGGCGGTACCGAGACTGGGGTCGAAGAGGCCGCCCGCCGGCGGCCTTCCGGGACGGGAGCGCGCGATGAGCAATCCGGTGATCGCCTGGGCGGGCGTTCTCGCCCCCGAACGTGACGCGGTCGCCACGGCCTGGGAGACGTGACCGCCCGGAGCACCGCCGCGGAACCTGTGCGTCCCCGGCCGCCTCTCCGGCACACCTGCCGCCCGGCGCGGCTGCGCGGAGTCCTGACCTGCCATGGCCCGGGAAGGTGGGGGTACGAGGGGGGAACCGAACCCTGCCGGGAACAGGCGCGCGACCGCGCGCCCCGTCCCGTTCGGCCGCCCCGGCGCGTCCATCGCGTCCGCCGCACCCACCGCACCCACCGCACCCACCGCACCGCGCCCGCCACCGTGTCGCCGACCCGCCCGCGAAGGAGCAACCGAACATGACCCGACAGCCGTCCGGCACGGTCCCGCGACACGACTCGGAACCGGTGGCCGACGCCCACCGGCGCGGTGCCGCGCAGGTGGCCGGGCTCCTCGGCGTGGACCCGTCCGAGGGCCTGTCCGAGGCGGAGGCGCAGCGGCGGGCCGACGACTGGGGCACCAACTCACTGGCCGAGCCCGCCCGCCGGTCGCAGTTGCTGCGCCTGCTCGACCAGTTCCGCAGCTGGCTGATCGGCATCCTGCTCGCCGCCGCGGTCGTCGCCGGCATCATCGGCGACATCAAGGACGCCGTCGTCATCACCGTCGTCCTCGTCCTCAACGCCGTCATCGGCTACCTGCAGGAACGCCGTGCCGAGCGCAGTCTGGAGGCACTGCGGCAGATGCTGGTGCCCACCGCCCGGGTGCGTCGCGACGGCCGGGTGCAGGTGGTCCAGGCCCGCACCCTGGTGCCCGGCGACGTGGTCCTGCTCGAAGCCGGCGACCGCATCCCCGCCGACGGCCGCCTGGTGGTGGCGGAGTCCGTCGAGGCCGCCGAGGCCACGCTGACCGGCGAGTCCCAGCCCGTCGCCAAGTCGACCGCGCCCACCCGGGCCGACGGCGACGACCCGGTGCCCGTCGCCGAACGCACCGGGATGCTGTTCATGAACACCGCCGTGACCCGCGGACGCGCCGAGATGATCGTGACCGCCACCGGCATGGGCACCG
The DNA here is from genome assembly GCF_046614825.1 of Streptomyces nanhaiensis. Taxonomy (NCBI): domain Bacteria; kingdom Bacillati; phylum Actinomycetota; class Actinomycetes; order Kitasatosporales; family Streptomycetaceae; genus Streptomyces; species Streptomyces nanhaiensis. The sequence continues at coordinate 5,282 of NZ_JBKJFM010000153.1, read as the reverse complement.
AGGTGGGCCGGATCGCCGCGGCCCTGCGCACCGGCACCGAACCGCCCAGCCCGCTGCAGGTGCAGATGGACAGCCTGGGCCGGCGGCTGGCCGTGATCAGCGGTGTCGCGGTGGCCGCCTACGCGATCGTGTCCCTCGTCCGAGGAGAGGACCTGGCCGACCTCGCCCTGCGCGCCGTGGCGCTGGCGGTCGCCGCGATCCCCGAGGGCCTGCCCGCCGTCCTCGCCCTCACCCTGGCCCTGGGCGTGCACCGGATGGCCCGCCGCGGCGCCATCGTCAAGCGCCTGGCCTCCGTGGAGGCCCTCGGCTCCGCGACCGTGGTGTGCAGCGACAAGACCGGCACCCTGACCCTGAACGAGATGACCGCCCGCGCCCTGTGGTCGGCCGGGCGCTTCTACGAGGTGACCGGCGACGGCTACGACACCGCCGGCAGCGTACGGCCGGCGGCCGGCGCCGGTCCGCCAGCAGGCACCGGCCCGGCCGCGGACCCGCAGGACGCGATCCTGCCGTTCGCACTGTGCAACGACGCCCGCCTCACCGGCGAGGGCATCATCGGAGACCCCACCGAAGCCGCCGTGCTCGTGCTCGCCGCCAAGACCGGTCTCGACCCCGAGGCGCTGCGCGCCCGCACCCCGCGCACCGGCGAGGTGCCCTTCGACCCGGCCGCCAAGTACATGGCCACCTTCCACGCCGAGGCCGACGGATCCGTCCGCATCCACGCCAAGGGCGCCGTCGACGTCCTGCTGGACCGCTGCACCCACGTCCTGACCGAGCACGGCCGCGTCCCCATGGACGACGAGCGGCGCCGGGAGGTCGTGGCCGCCGCCGCCCGGCTGGGCGGTCAGGGCCTGCGCGTCCTCGGCGCCGCCACCGCCACCACCGGCCGGTCGAACCCGCGGGAGGTGGCGGGGCTGACCCTGACGGCGGTCGCCGGGATCGCCGACCCGCCCCGCTCCCAGGCCCGCGACGCCGTCGCCCTGGCCCAGGCCGCCGGCGTCACCGTCAAGATGATCACCGGGGACCACGCCGACACCGCCGCCGCCATCGCCCGCGAACTCGGCATCACCGGCGATGTCGTCACCGGCGCCGAACTGGCCCGGATGAGCGCCGGGGAACTCGCCTCGCGCATCGACGGCGTCGGCATCTTCGCCCGCGTCGCCCCCGAGCACAAGGTCACCATCGTCCGCGCCCTCGCACAGCGCGGCCACATCGTGGCCATGACCGGCGACGGGGTCAACGACGCCGCCGCCCTGCGCGCCGCGCACATCGGCGTCGCCATGGGCGTCACCGGCACCGACGTCGCCAAGGAAGCCGCCGACATGGTGCTGACCGACGACGACTTCTCCACCATCGTCCGGGCGGTACGCGAAGGCCGCGCCATCTACGACAACATCACCACCTTCGTCCGCTTCCAGCTGTCCACCAACGTCGGCGCCATCCTCACCCTGCTCGCCACCGTGCTGGCCGGGCTGCCCGCCCCCATGACCGCGATCCAGCTGCTGTGGGTCAACATCATCATGGACGGGCCGCCCGCCATGGCCCTGGGCATCGACCCGCCGCGGGAGGGCATCATGCACCGCCCGCCCCGGCCGCCCGGTGAGCGCATCCTGGGCGTCCGCCGGCTGGGCGCCATCGCCCGCGCCGGCGCGGTCATGGCCACCGGCACACTGGCCGTCTTCGCGGTCGCCCGCGACCTCACCGGTCCCGCGACGGCCGCGACCATGGCCTTCACCACGTTCGTGCTCTTCCAGCTGTTCAACGCGCTGAACGCGCGCAGCGAGGACGGCCCCGTCCTCGGCCGCCACCAGTTGCGCAACCGCACCCTGTGGGCCAGCCTGGCGGCCGTCCTCGTGCTGCAGATCGTCGCCGTGCAGGTCCCCTTCGCCCACGGCGTCTTCGACACCGTCTCCCTCACCGCCGCCCAGTGGGCGGTGTGCGCGGCCACCGCCTCCACCGTGCTGCTCGTGGAACACCTGTGGCGGTCCCTCCGGCCCCGCGGTGGCCGCACCTCCGGCGCCCCCGCACCGCAGCCGCACCACCGCGCCGCGGCACGCCCCGGCGAGTGAGACCGCCCGGTCTCCGGAGGTCACCGGGTACGAATGGACTCGGCTGACGGGGTCGGCAGAGAGGGGAGCCGCGACACAGCGGTTGGTGGAGGGCCGGGTCTGGGGCGGCAATGTGCGGCCGCTGCTGGAACTGCTCTCCCGCTACGTCGGTCACCGGTTCGACGACATCGACCACGAGACCGTGGAAGCCGCCCTGCCCGGCACCGGCGACGAGCGCCCCGACGGCTGGTACGCCTACCCCCTGGTCGGTGCCGATCGCGTAGTCCAGGTCCGGTTGGCCAACGCGGTCGGCAGCGACGTGGTCTGCGTCGAGATCTTCGGACTGGACACGGAGGAGCTGTGGATCAGGGCCGACACCCTGCTGTCCGCCTTCGCCTCCGGTGGACCTCCTGCGGTCGCAGCGAGACCGCGGGTGGCGGAAATCGGCGGGAAAGACGGTGCCGGGCGCCGCTACGCTCCACTCCCGCTCCTCGGAGGCGGGGCGCAGCGACGAGGCATGGGGGCGCGCGTGGGGACGATCGATGCGGGTTGTGTGCTGACAGGCGACGACGAGGACGAAGCGTGGGGGCATGCCCGGCGGTTCAGCGGCCTGTTCACACCGCTGGCGGACGGATCCCGGCGGGTGGAACTCGCCGGGTGCGCCCCGACCGGTGGGCTGCGAGCGGCGACCGGCCACATCGGCGGCAGGCGTGCTCGTGCCGGCAACGCCCACTTGGTGCTGCTGGACGCAGTGGGCACACCCATCGGGCAGTACTTCGTCAACGACGTGACCGCCGAAGCGGTGAAGCCCTCCGTCCACGGCGCCCACCTGGTCGACCTGACCGTGCGCCTGTGGTGCCAGGACGCGTACGCCGGGGCAGCCTGGCCCTGGCACCTGCGCCGGACCGGGCGGCTGGACCGCCCCGGTCTGTGGCACCGGCTGGACCGGGCCGGCCGCCACGGCTGGTTGTCCGCCGCACTGATCCACCATGGCTTCCGCTCCGTACCGGATCGCCCGCCCGACACCGTCTACCGTCTGGACGGGCGGCACATCACCGATGTGGACGGCTTCTACTGCGCTCTCGGAGAAGCCGTCAACGGCCCCGGCGGCTACTTCGGACGGAATCCCGATGCCCTGGAGGACTGCCTGCGCGGCCATTGGGGAGCCCGGGCTCCCTTCGTCCTGCGCTGGCACGCCTTCGCCGCCGCCCGGTCCCATCTCGTGCGGCCCGACGACCGCAGCGGCAGACCACCGCTGGAGGTCATCGAGGAGGTCTTCCGCGATCACCGCATCGACGTCATCGCCTGCTGACCGACACACCAACCGACACACCGGACGCGGTCCCGCCCGTGGTGAGACGCCCGGCGCCACCGTTCGCCCCTGCCGTGCCGGCCAGTCGCGCACCCCACCTTCTGGACCCGTACCGGTCCATCCCTGCCACCCGCCGTCGCTCTGGGAAAGGACACACGTATGGCAGTGCCGAGAAAGGGATCGCGGCGGTTGAACGTCGAGGGCGTCGCCTACCGCTGGAGGGTTCGAGGAAGGCCGACCTATGAACAGGGGCTGGTCATGTCCCCCCTGACCTATGCGGTCGAGCTCGCCGAGGCGCCCGGTAGCACCTTGGTGGTCACCACAGGCCGGGCACACCCCGGCAACTGGATCGGTGCCCCGGCCGACCCGGTCCTTCCCTCCCAGGTCGCTGCCGCCGTCCTTGCCGCCCTCGCCCGCGGATGGGCGCCCCACCGCCCCGGCTCTGCATTCCACCTCGATCAGCTGTAGTGCTTCCCTCCGTACCGGGGCCACGCGGCGAGAGCCGGAGGGGCTGTCACAGGTCACTGAGAGGAGATCGGTCGGGAGGAACCCGCCCCTGCAGCGGTGCGATGCCGGCGGCCGACCGGGAACAGCGTGGCGCGCCGTCTTCCGAAGCGGCGGGACTCCGGAGGCGAACCTGGTGGGCGGACCGGCAGGGCGGTGCGTATCGTGCATCCGGGCCATCCGTTGCCGTGCAGCCTCCGCGTCCGGCCGGCCCGGAGCGCCGGAGACCGGATCGACCCCGTGAGAAGGGAACCCCGATGATCGCGCGCACCTCACTGCCTCCCTGTGCCGCTCCCGTCGGAGAGGTCGGCTCTTGAACGCCCGCCGGCGGATCGCCGTGGGATGGGCCGCGCTCTGCCTGGCCGGCCTCGCCGCCACCTTCGCCCTCGGTACCGAGCCGTCCGCGGACACGCGGCGTTCCCCCGGCGGGGAACCGGCACCGACCGGCACGTACGCCGTCGACTGCCGGGAACTCGCCGACGACGTCGCGCAGGCCCGTGCCGAGGCCGAGCGCGAGCGGCGCGAAGCGCTCGCCCCGTCCGCGACCCCGGTGCGCCCGAACGCGACCCTCAGGACCGTGATGGTGCCGGAGGAGTGCGCGGACGAGTTCGAGGACCGCGGTCTGATGACACGTTGAGTACGGCGCATCCCGCGGCCGGCCACGGGACCTTGTCGGGGCCGCGCACACCCGGAAGGAGATCCAGGGCGTCGCCGCCCGGTGGCGGGCCGCCGACCAGCGCCTGATGGACCCCGAACAGCGGATGGGGGGCCGGCGCCTCAGGCGAGGCCGGCGATCAGCAGCAGCACCGCCGAAGTGGTCAGCAGCACGGGGCAGATCTTGAACCAGATCACGCCCGTGCGGGCGCCGGTGAGAGCCGTCAGCGCCGCGAGGACGAGCAGCGATCCCGCGGTGACGCGGTACACCCAGTCGGCGGTGGACGTCCCACCGCCGACCACGGTGACGACGACGACCAGTGCGGCGAGGGACCACATGGTCACCGCCTCGGCCAGCCACTCCTGGACCAGCACCCGCCGGTTGTCCGCGGAGATCTCCCCGAATCCGGCGACGACGGACCGGGTCGGGACCGCATGCGAGACCCCCCACAGCCCGACCAGGCCGGCGGCGGTGTACGCGAGAACCTCCTCCATGCCTCCAGGGTCAGCTCACCGTCCGGCCCGCGCCACTCGTCCCGGAGAGCGGCGCCGAGCCGGGCGCCCGCCCGGCCGCGATTGCGGTCTTCGAGGACCGCGCACACACTGAGGATCATGGACAGCGCCCGCCCCGCGGCCCGTTTCGACGCGTTCAGGGCCCTGGCCGACCGGCGCGGCCGCCCGGGGGACCGGCTGGCGGACGCGCTGGCGCGGGCCCGGGCGAGGACGCCCGGGGAGCCTACGCGAAGCTGTCCGAGTACGCCCGCTCC
>NZ_JBKJFM010000152.1:0-14230 GCF_046614825.1 Streptomyces nanhaiensis | reverse complement strand
CCAGCCGCCGCACCGCCGCGGTGCGGACGGCGGCGAAGGAGGCGGCTCCGGCGCTGTCGGCGTCCATGCGGCGGTCCCAGTCCAGCAGCCGCTGCCGCAACCGCCGGGCGGCCGGGGCCAGTTCCCCGGGGCCGGTGCGCGCCAGCAGGTCCAGCAGGGGCGCGGCCGAGGCCAGCAGGGTGTCGCGGTGGACGGCGGGCATGTCCCGCGCGGACCACCCGGCCCGCCCCGCCAGCAGCTCCCGGATGCGCTCGGCCCGGTGCGGCGGCGCGAACTCCACGCCCAGGGGTCCGGCGATCCCGCGCTGGTTGGCCATGACCGCGATCCCCTCCACGCCTTCGCGCGGCATCGGTTCGTACCGGTCCCGCCAGGCGTGCCGGGGCTCCCAGGCGGGCACGACCCGTGTCCGGTTGTCCGGGTGGCGCGCGGGGACGGCGCCCGCCACCCGGTGCAGAGTCCCGCCCGCGGTGTCGGCGGCCAGGACGACGTTGACGGGTTCCGCCCAGCCGTCCAGGGCGCGGTCGACGTCGGCGACGCTCCGGGCCCGCAGCAGGGCGGGAAGCACTCCGAAGCCGAGGTCCGCGCGGACGCGCGGGGGGTGGCGCAGGGTGATCGCGCCGAAGACCTCCGGGGCGGAGGAGCCTTGGGCCGAGGGCTCCTGGGCCGGGGGCTCCTGGGCCGGGAAGGCCGGATCCGCCCACTCCGCCGCCTCGTCGCCGTCGGCGATGACGGGGCCGCGCCCGGTCTCGATCACCTCGACCGTCACGGGCTCGCCGCCGGCCACCTCGATCGTCTCCACGTGGCGCTCGGCGGGCCGCCATCCGTCCGGGCCCAGCGCCTCCACCCGCTCGCCGTCCGGCCCGGTGCGCCGCAGCCGCTCGCGGTAGAGGTCCTGGTAGTCGGCCATGGCGTTGGTGATGGCCCAGGCCACCTGGCCGGTGTGGCCGAAGTGGGCGATGCCGGGTACGCCGGGGACGGCGAGGCCGACGACGTCGAACTCCGGGCAGGCCAGACGGATCTGCTGGTAGACGCCCGGGTCCTCGATGAACCGGTGGGGGTCGCCCGCGACGATCGCCGCACCGGTGGCGGTGCGGTCCCCGGGGACGAGCCAGCCGTTGCTGCCGGAGGTGCCGGGCCCGTCGGTGGCGAACACCCCCACCCACTCGGGCCCCAGGCGGCGGGCGACGGCGTCGCGCCAGAGCTTGGCCGGGAAACCCGCGAACAGGATGTGCGCAGACAGCCAGACGCCCATCGGGGTCCACGGCCGCCACCGGCCCGGGGCGAGCCCGGCGGCGGCGAACTCCGGTGCCCGGCGGGCCCCTTCCGCCAGCCCGTCGTTTACCCCGTCGACGTAGGAGCGGACCCAGGCGGCGGTGCCGGGGTCCTCCCGCTCCAGGGCGTCCATGCAGCGCCTGGCGGTGTCCTCCAGCCGGACCCGCCGGGCGAACCGGTCCCAGGAGACGGCCTCGGCGCCGAGGAACGACGCCGAGGTGCCCTGCGAACGGTGCCGCTCGACCTCCATCTGCCAGGCGCGGTCCGCCGCAGCGTTGCGGCCCTGGGCGTACGCCAGCTCGTCCGCGCCGTCCGCGCGCAGATGCGGTACGCCCCAGGCGTCCCGGTAGACCTTCACGGCCATGCTCAGCTCTCCTTCCCGGCGGCGGGATGCGGCTCCGCCGCCGGATCCCGTACGGCGGACCGCCCGGCGCGGCCCAGCAGCAGGCCGGCCGCGCAGCCGCCCGCGAGGATCGCCGCGGCGCCGGCCAGCTGCCCGGTCCGCAGGCCGGAGGCGAACGCCTCGGCGACCGCGGCCAGGTCCGCCTCCCGGGAGACCCGGGCCAGCACGGCGGGCAGCGACTCGGCGGTGCTGGCCGAGTCCGGCAGCAGGGCGGCGAACCGGGAGGCGAGTACGGCGCCCAGCACGGCCACGCCCAGGCCGGCGCCCATCTCCGAGAGGGTGCCGTTGACACCGGCCCCCGCGCCCGCCTTCTCCTTGGGGATCGAGCTCATGACGGCCTCGGCGATGGCCGGGTTGGCGCAGCCGCAGCCCGCCCCCATCAGCACCAGGCCGGACAGGATCCAGCCGTAGCCCCCGTCGCCGACGAGGGCGACGACCGCGAGCCCGGCCGCCATCACGGCCATGCCCCAGGCGATCACCACCGGCAGGCCCAGGCGCGCGATCAGCCGCGCGGAGGCGCCGGTGAAGTTCACCAGCACCACCGTCAGCGCGAAGGGCGCCACGGCCAGGCCCGCCTGGAGCGGGCTGTCGCCGCGGACGAACTGGAACTGCTGCGTGAGCAGGTACAGGGCCCCGCCGCTGCCGAAGGTGATCAGCACGACACCCGTCACGGCCCCGGTGAAGCGGCGGCTGCGGAACAGGGCCGGGTCCAGCATCGGATGCCCGGTGCGCCGCTCCCAGCGCAGGAAGACGGACAGGACGGCGGCGCCCAGCACGGCCGGCACCAGGACGCCGGGGGAGGTCCAGCCCTCCTCCGGTCCGGTGATGACGGCGTAGACCACGCAGGTCATACCGGTGACGGAGAGCACCAGGCCCGGCAGGTCGAGGCGGCCGCCGCGCGGATCGCGGCTCTCGGGGACGAGGACCGCGGCGGCGACCAGGCCGATGAGCACCACCGGGATGTTGATCAGGAAGATCGCGCCCCACCAGAAGTGGCTGAGCACCAGCCCGCCGACGACCGGCCCGGAGGCGAAGCCGAGGGCGTTGACGGCGCCCCACAGGCCGATGGCCCTGGGCCGCTCGCTCGCGTCGAAGACCTGCATGACGACGGCGAGGGTGGTCGTCAGCAGCAGCGCCGCGCCCACGCCCATGCCCGCGCGGGCCGCGATGAGCTGGGCGGAGGTGGAGGCGAGCCCCGCCGCCAGCGAGCCGGCCCCGAACAGGGCCAGCCCGGTCAGCAGCATCCGCTTGCGGCCGTAGCGGTCGGCGGCGCTGCCCGCGGCGAGCAGCAGACCCGCCTGCACCAGGGCGTAGGCGTTGATCATCCACTGGACGTCGGCGGTGGACGCGCCCAGCTCGCCGGTCAGCGACGGGATCGCCACGTTGAGCACGGTGTTGTCGAGCACCACGACGAGTTCGGCGAGGCAGACCACGGCGAGGATCGCCCAGCGGGCGGGGTGCCCGCCGGGCGGCCCGGTCGCCGCCGCAGGATCGGGCGCCGGGCCGGCGCCGGCGGCCGGGTCGGTCGTCACCACGGTGTGTCAGGCCCTCCCCGGGGCGTAGGGGGCGATGGGGTTCCTCAGGCTGCCGACGAGCTGGAGCGCGCCGGAGGGGTCCGCCAGGTCCACCATCTGCCGGTTGTCGCGCAGCTGGAGCCGGTTGAGGCAGGACAGCGCGAACTCCCCGGCGAAGATGTCGTACCGCTCGAACCGCTCGGCCAGCTCCGGCACGGACTCCTGGTAGCGGATCACCGCCTCGGCGACGGTGCGCCAGAAGGCGTCCTCGGTGAGCACGCCCCGGTCGGCGAGGATCGCCCCGAGGTGGCGCAGGAAGCAGTCGAAGACGTCGGTGAGGATGGCCAGCAGCCGCATGTCCTCGGGTGTCTCGGCGCGGATGCGCTCCACCTCGGGGGGCAGCTCCACGCCGGGGTCCATCACGACGATCTCCTCGGCGATGTCCTTGAACACCGCCCGCGCCACCGCGTCGTCCTCCAGGACGAGGATGACGTTCTCGCCGTGCGGCATGTACGCCAGGTCGTAGGCGTAGAAGCTGTGCAGCAGCGGGGTGAGGTAGGCGTCCAGGTAGCGGCCCAGCCACGCTTCGGGGGTGAGGCCGGAGCGCTCGATCAGCGCGGCGGCCAGCGAGCCCCCGTCGGTGTCGGTGTGGAGCAGGGACGCCATGGTGGCCAGGCGCTGTCCCTCCCCCAGCCGGGGGACGGGGCTCTCGCGCCACAGGGCCGCGAGCATCTTGCGGTAGGGCGAGTAGCGGTCGGTGGCGGCCTCGTAGCCGGGGTGGCGGTAGCCGACGGCGGCGCGCTCGCGGATGATCTCCAGGCCGGTGGCGCGCAGTACGGGGTCCTCGGCCACCAGCTCGGCCAGCCAGTCGTTGATGGCCGGGGTGGCCTCCATGTAGGCCGCCGAAAGTCCCCGCATGAAGCCCATGTTGAGCACGGACAGGGCCGTCTTGACGTAGTGCTTGCCCGGGTCGGAGGTGTTGAAGAAGGTACGGATGGACTGCTGGGCCAGGTACTCGTCCTCGCTCTCGCCCAGCGGCACGATCCGGCGCTGGGCGACCTCGGCGGAGAAGGTCACGGCGAGCTTGTTCCACCACTGCCAGGGGTGGACGGGGACCAGCAGGTAGTCCGCCGGATCCAGGCCCTGGCCGCGCAGGACGGAGCCGAAGCGGTCCAGGGTCTCCTCGCCGAGCTCGGCGCGCAGCAGCGTGTCGTAGTCGGTGTCGGCCGAGCAGGTGAAGGTGGTGTGGTCGCGGTGGGCCGCCACCCACAGCAGCCGCACCGGGGCCGCGGTCTCGGGCGCGTAGGCCAGGTACTCGTGGATCCCGAAGCCCAGGCGGCCGTTGTTGGCGACGAAGCAGGGATGGCCCTCGGTCATGCCGGTCTCGATCGCCTGGAAGTCGCCGCCGGCCAGCTCGGCGGCGGTGACCGGCTTCTTCGCCAGTTTGTACGCGGTGCTCGCCAGGGTGGAGCTGATCTCCTCCAGGTAGACGGGGAGGATCTCGTCGCTCAGGCCCAGGGCGTCGCGGAACTCGGTGAAGAACGCGAGAGCGTCCAGGGGCAGTTCGGCGCCGCCGCGGTGGCGGGTGATGCTGCCGGCGTCGATCTGCCAGTGGTCGAGCGCCATCAGGCGTGCCGTGAAGCGGTACTCGATCTCCTCGCCGCCCTCGCCGCCGGTGACGGCGTAGCGGCCGCCGCCCAGGTCGACGGGGGCGAGCAGGCGCTCGTGGGAGAACTCCGACAGGGCCTTGCGCAGCAGCAGCCGTACGGCGGTCTCCCAGTTGCCGGGGGTCAGATGGGCCACGGCCCTGTGCGGATCGGCCCGCGGACCGGACTGCGGATCGGGGTGCGGTACGGCGTGGGGGGAGGCGGCGGTCACAGGGCGGCTCCTCGTACGGCGGCCTCGAAGCGCTCGCGGGTGCAGACGCTCAGCAGGGCCTCCTTCTCCGGTTTGGCGATCGTGCCGACGACCTCGAAGCCGACGGCGGCGTTGAGGGCGTGCACGGCGGTGTTGCGGGCGTCGGGCTCGACGACCACGCGGCGGGCGGCCGGGTCGTCGAAGAGCATCGCCATCACCGTGGTGATGACGGCGAGGGTGAACCCGCGGACGGGGGTGTCGGACGGCGCGGTGAGGAAGTGCATCCCGACGTCGCCGGGCCGGTGGTCGTACAGCCCGGCCAGCTCCACACGGGCGGGGTCGTAGCGCTCGACGAGGAAGGCGGGGCTGCCGCGGTGCAGGCCCAGGAAGGCGTCGTGGTGCGGGTGTTCGGCGATCCGCCGGTACTCGTCGGCCACCTGCCGCTCGTCGGCGTCCTGCATCAGCCAGTACACGGCCTTGGGATGGGTCACCCAGGAGTGCAGCAGGGGCGCGTCGGCGTCGGGGTCGAGGGCGACCACGGAGAATCCCCCCAGCCGGGGGTCCTCGCGGTGGAAGAGGACGTCGCTCACGCGATGTCCCCCTCGGGGGCGCCGAAGTCCTGGAAGGCGATGGACTTCTCGACGGGGTAGACCTCGCGGCCGAGGATGTCGCGGATGATCCAGGAGTTGCGGTACGGGCCCATGCCCAGGTCCGGAGAGGTGACGCTGTGGGCGTGGACGGCCCCGTTCTGCAGGAAGACGCCGCGGCCGGTGACGTCGACGCTGTAGTTGCGGGCGACGTCGAAGCGGCCCGAGGAGTCGAAGCGGAGGCGGTCGCGGATCCCTTCCAGGAAGGCGGGGACGCGGTGGCGGTAGCCGGTGGCCAGGATGAGGCCCTCGGTGGTGAGGGTGAACTCCCTGCCCTGCTCGACCTGGTGCAGCCCGAGGGTGTAGGAGCCGCTCGCCTCGTCGTGGGAGGCGGAGGTCAGGGCGGTGTTGGTCAGCAGCCGGGTGGGGACGGGGCCGGCGGCGCTCTTCGCGTACAGCAGGTCGAAGATGTCGTTGATCAACGCCTCGTTGATGCCCTTGAACAGGCCCTTCTGCTCGCCCTCCAGCCGGTGCCGGGTGGGCTCGGGCAGGGCGTGGAAGTAGTCGACGTAGTCGGGGGAGGTCATCTCCAGGGTCAGCTTGGTGTACTCCAGCGGGAAGAACCGCGGGGAGCGGGTGACCCAGTTCAGGCGGTAGCCGCGGGTGTCGATCTCCGAGAGCAGGTCGTGGTAGATCTCGGCGGCGCTCTGCCCGCTGCCCACGATGGTGATGCTCTCCTTGGCCTGGAGCGCCTCCTTGTGCTCCAGGTAGCGGGAGTTGTGGATCACGTCGCCGCCCAGCCCCTCGCAGGACTCCGGCACGTACGGCGGGGTGCCGGTGCCCAGCACCAGGTGGCGGGCCCGGTGCTCGCCGCGCTCGCCGGTGGAGGTGTCGCGGGCGGTGACGGTGTACAGGCCCTCGGCCTCGTCGTGGGAGACGGCGACGACCTCGCGGCCGAAGCGGACGGAGGACAGCCGGCCGGCGGCCCAGCGGCAGTAGGCGTTGTACTCGGCGCGCAGCGGATAGAAGCTCTCGCGGATGTAGAACGGGTACAGACGCCCGGACTGCTTGAGGTAGTTGAGGAAGGAGTAGGGAGAGGTGGGGTCGGCCATGGTCACCAGGTCGGCCATGAAGGGCGTCTGCAGGGTGACGCCGTCCAGCAGCATGCCGGGGTGCCAGTCGAACTCCGGGCGGCTCTCCAGGAAGAGCCCGTCGAGGTCGTCGATCGGCTCGGTCAGGCAGGCCAGCCCCAGGTTGAAGGGGCCCAGTCCGATGGCTATGAAGTCGTGAGGGGTGGACACGTCGTCTCCGTGGGTCTGGTGGTTCAGGCGGCCGGCGAGCCGCCCCGGCGGGCGGCGGAGGAGGCCAGGTGCTCCTGGGCGTGCCCGGCGATCAGGTCGAGGACGGCGCGGATGTCGTCCGTCGTGGTCTCCGGGTTGAGCAGGGTGAACTTCAGGTGGTGGCGGCCGTCGACCACCGTCCCGGCGACCACGGCCTCGCCGGAGGCGGCCAGGGCCTCGCGGGCGTGCAGGTTGGCCAGGTCCACGGCCGTCTCGCCGGCGCCGCCCGCTTCCGCTTTCGCGCCTGCGTCCGCGCCGGGGTCGTAGCGGAAGACCAGGGTGGAGAGCGCCGGCCTGGTGACGACGGTGAAGCGGGGGTCGTCCTCCAGGATCCGCCAGGTGTCGGCGGCGAGGTCCACCACCTGGTCGAAGAGCGCGCCGACGGCGTCGGCGCCCATGATGCGCAGGGTCAGCCACAGCTTGAGCGCGTCGAAGCGGCGGGTGGTCTGCAGGGACTTGTCGACCTGGTTGGGGATGCGCTTCTCGGCGCTGCGGGCCGGGTTGAGGTAGTCGGCGTGGTAGGTGGCGTGCCGCAGGGTGGCGCCGTCGCGGACGAGGACGGCGCTGGAACTGACCGGCTGGAAGAAGGACTTGTGGTAGTCGACGGTGACCGAGTCGGCCCGTTCGATGCCGTTGAGCAGATGGCGGCGCGTGGTGGAGGCCAGCAGCCCGCAGCCGTAGGCGGCGTCGACGTGGAACCACGTCCCGGCCTCCTGGCACAGCTCCGCGATCTCGGGCAGGGGGTCGATGGAGCCGAAGTCGGTGGTGCCGGCGGTCGCGGAGACGGCCATCACCGTCAGGCCCTCCTCCCGGCAGCGGCGCAGCTCGCGGGCGAGGGCGTCGGCGCGCATCCGGCGGTCGCCGTCGCAGGGCACGGAGACGACCGATCCCGGCTCCAGACCGAGGAGTTTGGCGGCCTTCTGGACGGAGAAGTGGCCGGCCTCGGAGGTCAGGACGCGCAGCTTCGGCAGCATCTCGCAGACCGGCGGCGGGGTGGGGGAGTTCTTCCGCAGCAGCCGGAGGGCCTCCTCGCGGGCCAGCAGCAGCGCCTGGAGGTTGGACTGGGTGCCGCCGCTGGTGAAGACGCCGTCGGCGGCTCGGCCCAGGCCGATGCGCGCGGCGGTCCAGTCTATGAGCCGACGCTCCATCAGGGTGCCGCCGGCGCTCTGGTCCCAGGTGTCCAGGGAGGAGTTGACGGCGGAGAGGACGGCCTCGCCGAGGAGGGCGGGAAGCACCACCGGGCAGTTGAGGTGGGCGAGGTAGCGGGGGTGGTGGAAGTAGACCGCGTCGCGGAGGTAGACGCGCTCCAGCTCGTCGAGGGCGGCGGCCGGATCGCCCAGGGGGCGGTCGAGGTCGATGCCGTCCACCAGCGGGGCCAGTTCGCCGGGGGTGACTCCGGTGAACGGGCGGCCGGCTCCGGCGACCGTCCGGGCGACCCGCCCCGCGCCTTCGGAGACCAGCCGCCGGTAGTACTCGGCGGTGGAGTCGTTCAGCAGGTGGGAGCGGGGGTCGGCGCCGGCGGGGGCGGCCGTGTCGGCAGGAGCGAGAGGGGAGGCGGATCCCTGGGGGCTCACGCGCGGGTCCTCCGAATCGGGGGAGCGGGAAACTTAGGTAAGGCTATCCTAACTTACTCTGATCATGTGGGAGCCCCGCGTACCGCAGGTGGTACGTGGGGCTCCGTGCGGGCGTGATCCCGCGTCAGGCGGCACCGGCCAGCGCCTCGGCGCGCAGGTCCTCCTCCGAGGCGCCCAGCCGCCAGTACCCGGAGAAGGCCACCCGGCCGCGGGGGAAGCCGCGTTCGGACACCAGATGGCGGCGCAGCGCCCGCACCGCACCCGCCTCGCCCGCCAGCCACGCGTACGCGCCGCCCGGGACCTCGTCGGGCAGCGCGGCCTCGCGCACGGCGTCGACCACCGCGCCGTGCCGCCGGAAGTCCTCCCGGACCAGCCAGGTGACCTCGGCGTCGGCCGCGGTGGGCAGCGGCCGTACGTCCCCGGCCCGGGGCACCTCGACCCACACCCGAGCCCGGACGCCGGCCGGCAGCCAGGCCAGGATCCCGGCGACGGCCGGCAGCGCCGTCTCGTCGGCGGCCAGCAGCACCCGGTCCGTGCCCGGGGGAGGGCGGAAGCCGACGCTCTTGTTGTCCGCGGTCACCGGGCCCAGCAGGCGCACCCGGTCGCCCGGCCGGGCGCGCCGCGCCCAGCGGGTCGCGGGCCCGGTGTCGCCGTGCAGGACGAAGTCGGCGTCCACCTCGCCGGCCTCCGGGCGCTGCGCGGCCACGGTGTAGGAGCGCATGACCGCGCGCACCGCCGGGTCCGTCGCCCGCCAGGCCGCGAACCAGCCGTCGCCCGCCTCCACCGGGACGACGGGCTCGCTCTGGCCGGGCTGCGGCAGGAAGAGCGAGAAGCTCTGGTCCCTCCCGCCGCCCGCGAACCCCCTGAGCCGCTCCCCGCCGAAGGTGATCCGGACCAGGGACGGACCCAGCCGCAGGCTGCGCACGACCGAGGCCTCGAAGAAACCGAACGGCGAGGCCGGCCGGGCGGCGGGAGCGCGGCGGGGCGCCGCCGGCCGGGAGGCCGTGCGGGAGGCGGTGCGGGAGGCGGCGGGGGCGGCGGTGCGCGGTGTCATCTGCGGGCTCTCCTTCTCGGAGGTTGCTGTCCTGCGCGGTCTTGGGTGGCGCGAAACGGGCCGGGGAGGCGCCGCGGCGCCTCCCCGGCCCGTGCTCAGCCGAGCTTCTTCGCCCTGGTGATGGCGTCGGCCAGGTTCTCCATCAGCGGTGCGGCGCCCTGGTAGGAGAAGCGCGGCACCGGGTCCCACTCGGCGACCTGGCCGGCCTTGACCGCCGGGAGCGACTCCCAGGTCGGCTTGGACTTCAGGTCCTCGGGCTGCAGGGCGGTGCTGCGGTTGTCCAGGATGATGAGGTCGGCCTCGTACTGCCCGGCGTTCTCCCAGCTGAGGCTCTCGAAGTAGCCGCCGCTGGCCTTGATGTCCTTGGGGATGACGAACTCGACGCCCAGCTCGGCGAAGTACTTCAGGTCGGCCGCGGGCGCGGGGGTGGAGACGTAGAAGTAGTCCGCGCTGCCGGAGGCGGCCAGCACCCGCAGTCCGCCGCTGGCCCCGGCCGCCCTGCGGAGCTTCTCGGCCGCCGCCTCGAAGCGGGCCTTGCCATCGGTGACCTGCTTGGACTTCAGGTCGGCGCCCAGGGACTCGGCCAGGGCCGCGTAACGCTGGATCGGCTTGAGCAGGGAGACGTTCGCGACCTGGACGGCGACGCTGGGGGCGAGCTTGAGGATCTTGTCCGCGCTCTCCTCGGGCACGTACCACAGCGAGCCGGAGTCGTACTGATGGGTGACCAGCAGCTCGGGGTTGAGGGCGGCGTACTTCTCGATGTCGAACTCGCCCCAGGCGTTGCCGATGACCTCGACCTTCTTCACGTCCAGACCGCCGGCCTGCGGGTGGGCCGAGCCGTCCTCCAGCAGCGTCTCGCCGAAGACGCCGACGATCCGGTCCTTCAGGCCGAAGTCGGCCAGGGCGGCGGCGGTGCCGGTGAAGGCCACGATGCGCTCGGGCGTCCTGTCGGCGGTGACCTTCTTCTTGCGGTCGTCGGTGAACGACCAGGGGCCGCCGCCCTTCTCCGAGGCGTTGCCCGACGCCTTCGAATCGCCGTCCCCGCACGCCGCGAGCAGGGCGCCCAGCCCGAGGGCGCCGCCCGCCGCGAGGATGCCCCGGCGGGAGAGGTTGGCGGTTCTTGCGTAGGACATGACTGGGCCTCTCTGAGCAAACGCACAAGGATGCGGCGGGTGTTCGGATCACCGGCCGCGGCTGTTAGGTTAACCTAACCAAAGTTCGAGCCCAAGGGGGACGGTCGCCGATCTCCCCCCGGCACACCGGAGTCCGCACGTGTCACTCATCAAGCCGAGTCCCGCGGGGGAGAGGACGGCGCAGGCGCCGCCCCCCGCCGTCGAGGGGCCGCCCAAGCGCACCCGTACCGCCCTGCGCTCCGCCGGGCTGGCGGGCTCGGTGGCCCTGCTGCTCGTCCTGCTGGTGCTGAGCCTCGGCTTCGGCGCCCGGCCGCTGTCGGCGGGCGAGGTCTGGTCCGGCCTCTTCGACAGCGGCTCCGCGACCTGGAGCGTGGTGCACGAGATGCGGCTGCCGCGCACCCTGCTCGGACTGCTCACAGGCCTCGCCCTCGGCCTGGCCGGCGCGGTGATGCAGGCGCTGACCCGCAATCCGCTGGCCGACCCCGGGCTGCTGGGCATCAACGCCGGCGCCTCGGCCGCCGTGGTCACCGCCATCGCCTTCCTCGGGGTGACCGGCTTCACCGGCTACGTGTGGTTCGCCCTGGCCGGAGCGGCGGTCGTCTCCGTCCTCGTCTACGCGGTCGGCGGCGGGCGAGGGGCGACCCCGGCGCGGCTGGCCCTGGCCGGCGCGGCGCTCAACGCCGCCCTGTACTCCTACGTCAACGCCGCGATGATCCTGGACGCCGCGTCGCTGGAGCGGATGCGCTTCTGGACCGTCGGCTCGCTGGCCTCGGCCCGGGCGGACACCGTGGCGCAGGTGCTGCCGTTCATCACCACCGGCCTCCTGGCCGCCCTGGCCCTCGCCCGGCCGCTCAACGCCCTCGCGCTCGGCGACGACCAGGCCCGCGCCCTGGGCGCCCGGCCGGAGAAGGTCCGCGCCGCCTGCGTCGTCGCCGTCACCCTGCTGTGCGGCGCGGCCACCGCGGCCGCCGGCCCCATCGTCTTCGTCGGGCTGATGGTGCCGCACCTGGTCCGCGCGATCACCGGCCCCGACCTGCGCTGGGTGCTGCCGTACTGCGCGGTGCTCGCCCCCGTGCTGCTGCTCGGCTCCGACGTGCTCGGCCGGCTGCTGGGCCGCCCCGGCGAGCTCCAGGTCGGCGTCGTCACCGCCGTCCTCGGCGGCCCCCTCTTCCTCTACGTCCTGCGGCGGCGGAAGGTGGCCGTGGCATGAGGACCGTAACGGGAACCGGGGCGGGGGCCGGCGCGGCAACCGGTACGAGGACCGGCGCGAGGGCCGGTGTCAGGACCCTCCGCGCCGGATCGGCGCTCAGCCTCCGCTTCCGCCCCCGCGCCCTGATCGCCGCGGTCGTCTGCCTGCTCGCGGCCCTGACCGCCGGCGTCGCCACCATCGGCAGCGGCGACTACCCCATGAGCCCCGCCGAGGTGCTGGCCACCCTCACCGGCGGCGGCACCCCCGCCCAGGACTTCATCGTCAACGAACTGCGGCTGCCGCGCGTACTCGCCGCCCTCCTCGTCGGCGCCTCGCTCGGCCTGGCCGGAGCCGTCTTCCAGTCCGTGGTGCGCAACCCCCTGGGCAGCCCCGACATGCTCGGCATCACCCAGGGCGCCTCCACCGGCGCGCTGCTCGTCGTCCTCGCCGGCGGCAGCAGCGCGGCCCTGGCCGGCGGCGCCATCGCCGGAGGACTCCTCACCGGGCTGCTCATCCACGCCCTCGCCTGGCGCCGGGGGATGCACGGCTACCGGCTGGTGCTCACCGGCATCGGCGTCCTGGCGATGCTCACCGGCGTCAACGGCTACCTGCTCACCCGCGGCAAGCTGATGGAGGCGTCCCGCGCGATCCTGTGGATCACCGGCAGCCTCGACGGCCGCGGCTGGCGCGAACTCACCCCGTTGCTGGTCGCGCTGGCGGTGCTGGGCCCGGTCGTCGTCCTGGGCTGCGGACGGGCCCTGCGGATGACGGAGATGGGCGACGACGCGGCACACGCCCTCGGCGTGAGCGTCGAGCGCTCCCGCACCGCTGCGCTGGGCTCCGCCGTCGTCCTGGTCTCCTTCGCCGCCGCCTGCGCAGGCCCGGTCTCCTTCGTGGCGCTCACCGCGCCCCAGCTCGCCAAGCGGCTCACCCGCGCGCCCGGCCCCAACCTGCTGCCCGCCGCGTGCATGGGCGCGGCCGTGCTGGTCATCGCCGACTGGGCCGCCCAGAACCTCTTCACCGGACGGCAGATCCCCGTGGGCGTTCTCACCGGCCTCCTCGGCGGCTGCTACCTGGTGTGGCTGCTGGCCACCCAGCGGAAGGCAGGCCGGATATGAGCATCCTCGCGGAGGCCGGGCTCCCGGAGGCCCGGCCGAACACCCCCCAGGACGGAGCAGAACGGATGAAGCAGGGCAACCACCGCGACCACGACGCCCCGGCCACCGGGGAGACGAGGCTGAGCGGCGAGGGCCTGACCCTCGCCTACGAGCGGCGGACGATCGCCGAGGACCTCACGGTCGCGATACCGGACCGCTCCTTCACCGTCGTCATCGGCCCCAACGCCTGCGGCAAGTCCACCCTGCTGCGCGCCCTGTCGCGGATGCTGAAACCGGCCGCCGGGACGGTGCTCCTGGACGGCAGGGACATCTCCTCGGCCAACGCCAAGCAGGTCGCGCGCACCCTCGGCCTGCTGCCGCAGTCCTCCGTCGCGCCCGAGGACATCTCCGTCTCCGAACTGGTCTCCCGGGGCCGCTACCCGCACCAGAGCCTGCTGCGCCAGTGGTCGGCGGAGGACGAGCGCGTGGTGGCGGAGGCGATGGCCTCCACCGGCGTCGCCGAGCTCGCCGACCGCTCGGTGGACGAACTGTCCGGCGGGCAGCGGCAGCGGGTGTGGATCGCCATGGCACTGGCCCAGCAGACCCCCCTGCTGCTGCTGGACGAGCCGACCACCTACCTCGACCTCGCCCACCAGATCGACATCCTGGACCTGTGCGCCCGCCTCCACCAGGAGCAGGGCCGCACCCTGGTCGCCGTCCTCCACGACCTCAACCACGCGGCCCGCTACGCCACCCACCTGATCGCCATGCGCGAAGGGAGGGTGGTGGCCTCCGGGCCGCCGGAGCAGATCGTGACGGCCGAACTGGTCGAGGAGGTCTTCGGCCTGCCCTGCCGGGTCATCGACGACCCGGAGACCGGCACTCCGCTGGTGGTGCCCGCGGCGCGGCGCCGCGCCCGCAAGCCCCAGGCGGCCGGTCAGCTCTCCTGACCCGTCCCGCTGTCCCGGCGCCTGCGTCCGCTGCCGGCTGCGTCGGCTCGAGGAGGTCTTCGGCGACCGGCTCCACGATCCCGCGGCCCTCGACGACGGAACGGCCGGCAACCTCTGCGAGGCCGGGGCCGCCGGCGGTTTCCGCTTTGGCCGCCGCGCCCTCGGCCGGGCCGGGAACGCCCGCTCCCGGCGGGCCGCGGCCGGCTTCCGCGCGCACGTGGCGGGCCGCGACGCCGTACCCGAAGCGTCCGTAGATCGCC
>NZ_JBKJFM010000151.1:0-14386 GCF_046614825.1 Streptomyces nanhaiensis | reverse complement strand
CGCCGCCGCGGTTGTCGGGGGCCAGGGCGGCGGGAAGGGCGCCGGGCCGGGTGGCACCGGGGCGCCGCTCACCGTGGCCTTCGACAACCGCGGCGGCGCCCGCCGCCTGACCGGGCACCTCCTCGCCCTCGGCCACCGCCGCATCGGCTACGTGGCGGGCCCGGCCGAGCGCACCACCACCCGGCACCGGCTGGAGGGCCACCGGGCCGCACTGGCCGACCACGACCGCGACCACGGCAGCGACCACGGCAGCGACCACGGCCAAGGCCTGCTCGCGGAGGCCGACCGCCTCACCGTGCACGGCGCGTACGACCGCTCCTCCGGCTACGACGGCGCCCTGGAGCTGCTGCGCCGCGAGCCGGGCCTGACGGCCGTGCTGGCCGCCAACGACACCGTCGCCCTCGGCGTCTGCGCCGCTCTGCGCGAGGCGGGCCTGAGCATCCCCGGGGACGTCTCCGTGGCCGGCTTCGACGACCTGCCCTTCAGCGCGGACGCCTCCCCCGCCCTGACCACCGTCCGTATCCCGCTCCACGAGGCGGGCGCCCGCGCCGGACGGCTGGCGCTGGGCCGGGAGTCGGCTCCCCCCGGGGGCGTGGCGACCGTCCGCACCGAGCTGATGGTCCGCGCCTCGACCGCTGCCCCGCGCGCCAACTGACCTTCCCCGCAAGCCGCTTGGCGGAATCCTCCGGCCGGGCCGCCCGCACCTGCGGTCATGTGCGCTCGGTAGTCTTCGGGCGACCTGATCGATGCGACGGGGGGAATCGGCAGGGAACGCCTCCCCCTGCCCGAGGAGGCGTTCGGTGGGAACCGTGAGGAAGGCACTCGTCGCCGTGGTGGCCGCGGGGATGCTGGCCGCGTGCGGCGGGAGCGGCGACGAGGGGGGCGCGGGCGGGGCCGAGTCCGCCGGCGGACTCGGCAAGCCGCCCGCCGGAGCCGGGAAGCCGCTCAAGACCCCGGTGAGGGCCCCGGAGGGCTTCGACACCTCCAAGGGCTGGCAGGAGACCCTCACCTGGCTGCCCGAGGGCGCCCTGACCGCCCCGGTGGACGCCGCGCCCGAGGCGGGGGTCGTCGCCTTCCTCCAGCGCGACGGCGAGGCCTACACCGTGGAGGCCCGCGACGCGGTCACCGGCGCCCTGCGCTGGAAGGGCGAGCCCTGGGAACCGCCGGCCGCCGAGGACGGCGGGGGCCTGTCCGCGCGGGCGCCGCAGGTCCCCCACCTCCTCGTCGTCCGCGGGAAGGGGCGCGAGTACGTCGTCGTCTGGGCGCACGGCCTCCGGGGCGAGGACGCGCTCAGCAAGGGCGAGAGGGTGGTCTCCCTGGCCCTCTACCCGGCGGACTCCTCCGGGAAGGAGGCCGCTCCCGCCCGCACCGTCACCGTCCCGGCCGACACCCGCTCCGGTGACGTCGAGGTGCGCGACGGCGGGGGCGGTCTCCTGGTCCGCTGGAAGGACCTCGGCTGGAACGCCGCGGTGGTGGACGTCTCCACGGGCCGGTTCGAGACGTACCCGGCCGACCAGAAACTGCCCGTCTACTGCCAGAAGGTGGGCTGCGGCAACGGCGAGGTGGGCGCGCTGTCCCCGAACGGCCCGGTGGTCGCGCTCTCCACCCTCGGCTTCGGCGTCCCCGGGGGCTGGCAGGCGAGCGACGCCGTCCCGCCGGGCGTCGACACGGAGGAGTACGAGAGGTACAGGGACGGCCGGATGTGGACGACCGTCGGCGACCACGTCCTCTCCTCCTGGAACGCCGAGGACGACCCCCTGGGCCGGCCGGTGTGGGCCGTGCACGACCTGAGCACCGGGAAACTGGAGATGTCCGCCCTGTGCCACACCACGGAGCGGTCCGCCGCCGCGCCGCCCCGCACCGCGCTCTCCCCCAACGGCCGCTACGCCGTCACCGGCGCCCTCGCCCTCGACTTCGAGCGAGGCGAGGCCCACTGCTTCGGGGAGACCGACGAGCGCAAGGGCGTCCGGCTGCTGTCCGTCGGCGACGACGGCACCGCCTACGGCCACACCGGAGGCGGCGGGGCGACCGAGAGCGCACCCGTCGCCGTGTCCCTCGCCACGGGCGAGGCCGAGGCGCTGCCCCGGGACACCGAGATCCCGTTCCTGTCGCTGCCGGAGGCGGGGGGCTTCTCCCCGGCGGCGGACGGGGGCGGACTGCTGTTCGTCTTCCACCCGCGCGGCTGAGCGCGCCCCCGGGCGCACCGTCCGGGCGGTGCGCCCGGAGGTGCGCCCGGAGGTGCGCCCGGACACGGCGGTGGGCGCGACCGGACCACCGGCCGCGCCCACCGTCCCCGTGTACGTTCCGTGCGCGGTGCGCGCCCTACGGGCGCAGCATCCGCCGGTCGGCCTTGTCGGCCCGGTCCAGCTTCGCGTCGTACGGCGCGAGCGGCGCCGCCTTCCGGTTCGCCGGCGCGTCGGCGTCCAGACCGGCCCACCGCATCAGGGCGCCGGTGGCGAGGGCCCGGTCGTCCTCCTCCAGCCCGGCGATGTTCGCGCCGTGGTTGGCGCCGGGCGCGGTCAGGACGTAGGAGTCCTCACTGCCGCGGCCCAGCCGGAAGGGCTCCGCTCCCCACGGGTCGTTCTCGCCGTAGACGAACAGCATCCGCTCGGCGTCCTTGCGCACCCACTTGTCGATGTCGCGCATCGCCTTCCTGTCGAAGCTCATCGGGATGTCGCGCGGGACGTAGGAGCGCGGGTCGTAGATGCCGGGGTAGCGCAGCAGCCCGTCCAGGTGCGGGGTGCCGAAGCTCGGCGCGCCGAGCTGGGTGCCGGCCTGGTAGTAGTACGGCGTGTAGTACTCCAGGCCCTGGTCGGTGTAGAAGGAGAAGCCCGCCACCTGGTCGACGAAGGCGTACAGCTCGTCGGTGCTAGCGCTCGCCGCGGGCACCTGGCCGCAGTCGGACTCCGATCCGTACTGCCACCAGGCCCACACCAGGTCCAGGCCCACGTTCTCGAAGGCCTTGTCGGCGCTGCCGACGGTGGTGAAGGTGTAGCCCTCCTCCTTCGCCCACGCCTCGTAGCGGGCCACGATCTCGTCGCGGCGCACGAAGACCTCGCGCTGCACGGCGTTCAGCCGCTCGCGGCACTCGGCGGTGGAGACGGTGGCGAAGAACTCGTCGTAGGCCGAGTCCTCCTTGTTGTCGACGTCGTTGGGCGCGACGTAGGCGACCGTGCCGTCCATGTCGTCCGGGTAGAAGCGGCGGTAGTACGTGGCCGTCATCCCGCCCTTGCTGCCGCCGGTGGAGATCCACTCCTCGTCGTAGATCCGGTGCAGGGCGCGGAAGATGCGGTGCTGGTCGCTGGCCGCCTGCCAGATGTCGAGCTTGGACCAGTCGGCGGGCTGGGGCCGCGACGGGGTGAAGAAGCGGTACTCCATGGAGACCTGGTTGCCGTCGGTCATCCTCGTCGGCTCGCTGCGCGAGGGCGTGGTGCGCAGCCCGTAGCCGGAGGTGTAGAAGACGGTGGGCCGGTCATCGCCCTTGTGCAGCACCGTCAGACGCTGCTCGAAGGTGCCCTCCGAGGGCCTGCGATGGTCGACGGGCTGCCGGTAGCCCAGTACGAAGAAGCGGTAGCCGTCGACCGGCTTCTCCTCGATCAGGCGCATCCCCGGTATCGCGAGGATGCGGTCCTCGATGTCGGTCCCGGCCGCGGTGGCGGCCCCCGCCGACGCGCTGCCGACGCTGACGGTGCCGATGAGCACCAGCAGGGTCAGCAGGGCTCTGAGCGCCTTGCGCATGTATGCCCTCCCATGGGCTTGTCCGTGAACGCGGCGAACCTATCCGGCGCAACACCGGGCCCGCCAGACCGGGTTGACGCCGGAAACCGGGGAGCTCGGCCGCCGCGTCCCGCACCGCCGGCCGTTCCCGGCCCCGTACCGCGGGCACCGGCGGCGGGCGTACGCTCGCCGCCATGACCGACGCCATGACCGACGCCGCGACGGACAGCACGACGAACTCCGGGACGGACACCGGGGCGGACACCGCGACGGACGGGCGGACCCCGCTGGCGCGCGGACCGCTGGGCATGGAACTGCTGGGCTTCCACCGGGAGCCGGAGGACGCGGCATTCGACGACGCGCGCGTGGGCTACGTCCTGGTGGCACTGTGGCACCAGGGGCGGCTGCTGATGGTGCGGGTGCGCGGGCGCGACTGCTGGGAGCTGCCGGGCGGCCGGATCGAGCCCGGGGAGACGCCCCGGCAGGCGGCGGTGCGCGAACTGCGGGAGGAGACCGGCCAGGAGGTGGCGCCGGAGCGGCTGCGGTTCGCCGGTTTCGCCCGCACCGCGCTCGGCCCCGGGCGCCGGGTGATGTACGGCGCCCTGTTCACCGCCGAGGCGGACGCGCCGGCCCCGTTCACCCCCGACGAGGAGATCGCCGCCGTCCACTGGAGGGAGGGCGACGAGCCGCTGGAGGGCGGTGTGGTGCAGACGGTGGACGAATATCTGGCTGCGCTCTGCCGCCCCTGACCCGTACGGTCGCCCGTATGCCCGCACCCGGAGGTTTCTCCTACGACGCGTACGGCGACGGCACGGTGACCGTCGCCCACCACGGCCGCCCGGTCACCACCCTGCGCGGTGAGCGCGCCCGGCGCTTCCTGGCGGAGGTGGAATCGGGCGACCCGCAGCGGGTGATGGCCCGCTGGACGGGGAACTACCGGCGCGGCAACGAGCGCACGGCCCGCGACCACCCGCGCAACCGCCGCTGAGCGCGCCCCTTCGCCGAGCGCGCCCCGGTCGAAGGGGCGCGCTCACGCCTCCGCGCTCACACCCCCGCGCCCGCCGGCACGCCCGCGTAGGTGCGCCACAGCTCCGCGTACCGCCCGCCGCGCTCCAGCAGTTCCGCGTGGGTGCCGTCCTCCACCACCCGGCCGTGGTCCAGGACCACCACCCGGTCCGCGCGGGCGGCCGTGGTGAGGCGGTGGGCGACGACCAGGGTGGTGCGGCGGCCCGCCAGGCGGTCGGTGGCCTGGTTGACCAGCGCCTCGGTGGCCAGGTCCAGGGCCGCGGTGGCCTCGTCCAGCAGCAGGATGTCGGGGCGCACCAGCTCCGCGCGGGCCAGGGCGATCAGCTGCCGCTGCCCGGCGGAGAGGTTGCGCCCCTTCTCGGCGACCGGGTGCAGATAGCCGCCGGAGAGCGTGGCGATCATGTCGTGCGCGCCGACCGCCCGCGCGGCGGCCTCCACCTCGGCGTCGGTGGCGTCGGGGCGGCCGTAGGCGATGGCGTCGCGCACCGTGCCGGGGAAGAGGTACGACTCCTGCGGCACCACCCCGAGCCGGTGGCGGTAGCCGGCCAGGTCCAGCTCGCGCAGGTCGACCCCGTCCACCCGGACGGTGCCCGAGGTCGGGTCGTAGAACCGGGCGACCAGCTTGACCAGCGTGGACTTGCCCGCGCCCGTCTCGCCGACGAAGGCGACCGTCTGCCCGGCGGGGATCGTCAGATCCACGCCGGACAGCGCGTTCTCGCCGCCGCCGGCGTCCGCGCCGTCCGCGCCCGCGCCGTCCCCGGCGTTGTACCGGAAGGCGACGTTCTCGAAGACGATCTCGCCGCGCAGCCGGCCCACCTCGCGCGGCCTCTCGGGCAGCGGCGTCGTCGTCCGCTCGCGCAGCAGCTCCTGGACGCGGCCCAGGGAGACGACCGCCTGCTGGTAGCCGTCGAAGACCTGCGAGAGCTGCTGCACGGGGGCGAAGAACAGCTCGATGTAGAGCAGGTACGCCACCAGCGCGCCCGCCGTCAGCGTGCCGCCGCCCACCCGGTTCGCGCCGACGACCAGCACGGCGGCGGTCGCCAGGGAGGCGAGGAACTGGATGAAGGGGAAGTACACCGAGATCAGCCACTGGCCGCGCACACGCGCCCGGCGGTAGCCGTCGCTGAGCTCGGCGAAGCGTCGCGCGTCGCGCTCCTCGCGGCGGAACGCCTGCACGATCCGCAGACCGGCGACGCCCTCCTGGAGGGCTGCGTTGACGCCGCTGACGCGCTCGCGCGCCAGCTCGTAGGCCTTGATGCTCTGGCGGCGGAAGAAGACCGTGCCGATCACCAGCGGCGGCAGGGTCGCCAGGACCACCAGCGCGAGCCCGGCGTCGATGACGACGAGGGCGACCATGATGCCGAAGAAGGTCAGCACCGCGACGATCGCCTGGACCAGCCCGGTCTGCAGGAAGGTCGTCAGGGCGTCCACGTCGGTGGTCATCCGGGTCATGATCTTCCCCGTCAGCTCGCGCTCGTAGTAGTCGAGCCCGAGGCGCTGGAGCTGGGCGAAGATCTTGACGCGGAGGGTGTAGAGGATCCGCTCGCCGGTGCGGCCGATGGCGCGGCTCTCCCCAATCTGCGCGGCCCACTGGACGAGGACGACGACCAGCGCCAGCGCGGAGGCGGCCCAGACCGCGCCGAGCGCCGCCTGCTGGACGCCCTCGTCGATGCCGTGCCGCACCAGGACCGGCAGCAGCAGTCCGGCGACCGCGTCGATCACGACCAGCAGCAGGCTCAGCAGCAGCGGCCCGCGGAAGCCGCGCAGCAGATGGCGCAGCCCGTAGGCGGACTCGGCGGCGGTGGCGCGCTCCTCGTCGATGCCGGGGGTGTCGGTGGCCGGGGGCAGGGCGGCGACCTTGTCGAGCATCTCGGGGGTGGCCGGGACCCCGGCCAGGGCTCCCGCGAAGCCCGGCCCGCCGATGGCGGGGGCGGGCGCGCCGGGGGTGGTGGCGGCGCTGTCCTCCGGGTCACCCTCCTTGATCCACAGCTCGGGGGTGACGCCGTCGACCCGGCCGTCGGACTCACCGTCCTCCGCCGCGTCCCCGGACACCTCCCCGGACTCCTTGCGGGACGCGGCGGCCTGCCCGGCCGGGTCGCGCTCGACGCCGCCCAGCTCGTCGGGGTCGCTGAGCAGCCTGCGGTACAGCTCGCAGCGCTCCTGGAGCTCGGCGTCGGTGCCTACGTCCACCAGCCGCCCGCCGTCGAGCACGGCGATGCGGTCGGCCAGGGAGAGGGTGGAGCGGCGGTGGGCGATCAGCAGGGTGGTGCGGCCGGCCATCACACCGCGCAGCGCCTCGTGGATCTCGTGCTCCACCCGGGCGTCCACGGCGGAGGTCGCGTCGTCCAGCACCAGCAGCCTGGGGTCGGACAGGATGGCGCGGGCCAGGGCGATGCGCTGGCGCTGGCCGCCGGAGAGGGTCAGGCCCTGCTCGCCGACGGCGGTGTCGTAGCCCTCGGGCAGGTCGGAGACGAAGCCGTCGGCCTGGGCGGCGCGCGCGGCGGCCCGCACCTGCTCGTCGGTGGCGCCGGGGTGGCCGTAGGCGATGTTGGCGCGGACGGTGTCGGAGAACAGGAAGCTGTGCTCGGGCACCAGGCCGATGGCCGCGCGCAGCGAGGCGGAGGTCAGCTCGCGCACGTCGTGGCCGCCGACCCGCACCGCGCCCGAGGTCACGTCGTAGAAGCGCGGCAGCAGCAGCGAGACGGTGGACTTGCCGCTTCCGGAGGTGCCGACGACGGCGACGGTCTCGCCGGGCGAGATGCTCAGCGAGAAGTCCTCCAGCACCGGCCGCGCGTCGGGGCCGGTGTCGTAGGCGAAGCCGACGCGGTCGAACTCGACGGTGGCGGGGGCGTCGGCGGGCAGCTCGCGGGCGTTCTCGCTCTCGCGGATGGCCGGCTCGGTGTCGATCAGCTCCAGGACGCGCTCCACGCCCGCCCGCGCCTGCTGGCCGACGGTCAGCATCATGGTCAGCATCCGCACCGGCCCGACGAGCTGGGCGAGGTAGGTGGAGAAGGCGACGAAGGTGCCCAGGGTGATCTGGCCGCGGGTGGCCATCCAGCCGCCGAAGGCCAGCATCGCGACCTGGCCCAGGGCGGGTACGGCCTGCAGGGCGGGGGTGTAGCGCGCGTTCAGCTTCACCGTGCGCAGCCGGGCGGCGAACAGCTCGCGGCCGGCCGCGCGCAGCTTGCCGGTCTCCTGCTCCTCCTGGCCGAAGCCCTTGACCACGCGAACGCCGCCGACCGCCCCGTCCACCACACCGGCCACGGCGCCGGCCTGGGCCTGGGCGTACCAGCTCGCGGGGAAGAGCCGGTCGCGGCTGCGCCGGGCGATGAACGTCAGGGCGGGGGCGACGGCCAGCGCCACCAGCGTCAGCAGCGGGGAGAGGTAGACCATCACGACCAGCGAGATGACGAAGAGCAGGATGTTGCCGATCATCATCGGCGTCATGAACAGCAGGCCCTGGATGAGCTGGAGGTCGCTGGTGCCCCGTCCGACGACCTGGCCGGTGGACAGCTCGTCCTGCCGCCGCCCGTCGAGGCGGGTGATGGAGTCGTACATCTCGGTGCGCAGGTCGTGCTGGACGTCGAGCGCGAGTCTGCCGCCGTAGTAGCGGCGCACGTACGTCAGCCCGTACACCGCGACCGCGGCGGCGACCAGCAGCCCGATCCACAGGCCGAGCCCGTCACCGCCGCCTATGACGATGTCGTCGATGACCACCTTGGTGACCAGGGGGACGAGCGCCATCACGGCCATGCCGGCGAGCGAGGCGCCCAGCGACAGCAGCACGTTGCGGCGGTACCGCCAGCAGTACGCGGTCAGCCGCCGCGCCCAGCCCGGCCGCCGCGCGTCGCCGGCCTCCCCCGTGTCCCCGGCTTTCCCGGTGTCCCCCGCCTGCGTGCCCGCCACTTCCGGTTACCTCCCGCTGGCCGTGCGTCGCCGTGTGCGACCGTGTGTCGCCCTGTGTGTCCACTGCACCAGTGGACCAACGCGCGGGCGACCGTATTTCATCCCGCTGGAGGGGAGGCGGACCGGCTCTCCGGTGGTGGGGACCGCGTCGGCCCCGTCGGCGAGGAGCCGTGAACGACAGGGGGCGCGGCCCGGAGAGCCAGGCATTCTCTCCGGACCGCGCCCTTGGTGGGCCGCGGCGTCGACGGGCGGTGCGTGCCAGCACCCCCCACAGGACCGGCTCCCCGCCCGTCCGCTCGATCGGCCCGCCCCGCGGTGAGGAGGGACCGCGGGGCCCGCCGGAACGCTCGCGCCGCCTGTCCGGGGCGTGCACGGCGACCGGCCGCTTCAGTGGGGTCCCAGGTGGTGCGGACCCCGGTTTCCGCCGGAGGGTTCCGTCAGATGGCGAACACCTCCGCGCCGTTCCCCTCCGTGCCGCTCCCCTCCGCGCCGTCCGGCCACACGCAGAGGACCTCCGGCGCGGAACGGCTCCCGGAACTCCCCGGGCTTGCGGAGCCCGCGAAGGCGCAGACCGGCGCATCCGCGCCGTCCGCCTCCCCCGTGCGCTCCGGCGCGGCGGCGAGCACCAGCGCCGAGGGCGCGCGGGGCGCCGGCGCGGCGAGTGCCGCGCCGCACAGCGGGGCGAGCGTGCCCGCGGCCAGCAGGCCGCTCACCAGGGCGCACTTCACCGCGTTCCGCATGACGCGTCCTTCCGTCGGGGTGTAACGGATAGCGAACGTGAGTCTGTCGGGAAGCGGCGTCGGATGCACCTTCGACGATCATTTCGAGTAACGTTGCGTGTTAAACCAGTAGCCTGCTGTAACCCCGGGGGGTACGGGGCGCATGCGCCGGTCACCAGCGACGATGTGATCGATCGTTTTCACCGGCTTCGAAACCCTGTGCTTACGTCCGGATACGCACTGCTCCAAACGTGACCGAAAAGCAGGGGGTCCCGGCCGCTGGAGCCCGCGCGGGAACGCGCCGCGACCACGCCTCCGGAAGCGGTTGCAGCCGCAATAACCACCGTCACCCCGCGAGGGACGGCCCACCGCCGGGGTGCCCCTCGTCTCCCTCGCCCCCCGGGACCGGTGTCCCGCCGGTGGCCCCCTGGGTCACCGCCCGGACGGCCGGTGACCCAAGGGCGCGGGCCGGGCCTACCGCTCCGCGGACTCCCGCTCGGCCGCGATCCGCCGGGCCATCAGCGTCGTCAGCTCGTAGGCGGTGTGGGATGCGGCCACCGAGGTGATCTCGGCGTGGTCGTAGGCGGGGGCGACCTCCACCACGTCGGCCGAGACCAGGTTGCAGGAGGCCAGCCCGCGCAGGATCTCCAGCAGCTCGCGGGAGGTCATGCCGCCCGCCTCCGGGGTGCCGGTGCCGGGCGCGTGGGCCGGGTCGAGGCAGTCGATGTCGATGGAGACGTACAGCGGGCGGTCGCCGATGCGCTGGCGGAGCTGGTCGGCGACCTCGTCCACGCCGCGCCGCATCACGTCGGCGGAGGTGACGATGCCGAAGCCCATCTTGGCGTCGTCGGTGAGGTCCTTCTTGCCGTACAGCGGGCCGCGGGTGCCGACGTGGGAGAGCGCGGAGGTGTCGAGGATCCCCTCCTCCACCGCGCGCCGGAAGGGCGTGCCGTGGGTGTACTCGGCGCCGAAGTAGGTGTCCCAGGTGTCCAGGTGGGCGTCGAAGTGGAGCAGGGCGACGGGACCGTGCCTGCGGGCCACCGCGCGCAGCAGCGGCAGGGCGATGGTGTGGTCGCCGCCCAGCGTCATCAGCCGGGCGCCGGTGTCCAGGAGTTCGCCGGCCGCCTGCTCCACCGTCTCGACCGCCTCGTGGATGTCGAAGGGGTTGGCGGCGATGTCGCCCGCGTCGGCGACCTGGGCGAGCGCGAAGGGCGAGGCGTCCTGGGCCGGGTTGTACGGGCGCAGCAGGCGGGACGCCTCCCGGACGGCGTTGGAGCCGAAGCGGGCGCCCGGCCGGTAGGAGACGCCCGAGTCGAAGGGCACCCCGACGACGGCGACGTCGGCGCGGCCCACCTCGTCCAGGCGGGGCAGGCGGGCGAAGGTCGCCGGGCCCGCGAAACGCGGGACGCGGGAGGAGTCGACGGGTCCGCGGGGCTGCTGCTGCTGGTCGCTGCTCATGCGGCCGAGGGTAGGCAGGGGTCCTTCCCCGCTGACATGGACGGATCCGACAGTCGCCCGCACCCTTTTGGACGGCCTGTACATCAGGCGGCGGGCACGGCGGGGCACCGCGCGGGCACGGCGGGGGACGGAGAGGGCGCCACGGGCCGAAGCCGATCGCCCGGCGGGCACCCTCGGGGGACAATGCCCCCATGCCGATAACCGCCGCCCCCTCCCGCTCCGAGCTGATCGACCACCTCGTCCGCACCCGTATCGCCGGAGACGTCGCCACTCCGCGCGAGAACAACCTGGACCACTACCGCAGGCTCGCCAACGGCGACCGGTACTACTGGCTGGGTCTGGAGCTGGGCGACCGCTGGGCCGACGAGCAGGACGTGCTGGCGGTGATGGCCGAGCGCTGCGGGGTCGTCGACGATCCCGGGCACCGCCAGGGCCAGGACACCATCGACCCGGAGCTGACGGTGGCCGCCCTGGACCGGGCCGCGGCCGAGCTGCGCAAGGCCGCGGAGGCCGGCCACCGGGTGCTGTTCGCCACCGGCCACCCGGGCGCTCTGATCGATCTGCACAGCAAGGTGGCGAACGCGCTGCGGCTGGCCGGGTGCGAGATCGTACGGGTGCCGCTGGGGCTGATCGCGGACCAGGGCGTGGTGGTGCAGCTCGCGGACATCGCGATGCACGAGCGCGGGGCGACGCTGTGGCACACCCACTCCCCCGAGCCGATGACCGCGATCCTCGACGCCCTCCGGCGCGAGGGCGAGCCCCTGCCGGACCTGGTCTTCGCCGACCACGGCTGGGCGGGCTGCGCGGCGCAGCGCGGCATCCCCACGGTCGGCTTCGCCGACTGCAACGACCCGGCCCTCTTCATCGGCGAGGCCGAGGGCACCCTCGCGGTCGCCGTCCCCCTGGACGACCATGTGATCAATCCGCGCTACTACGAGCCGATGACCGCCTATCTGCTGGAGGCTGCGGGCCTGACGCCCGCGTAGCGGGGCCGGGCGCCGCCCTCAGCCGCGCGGCACCCGCACCACGCCCTCCTGCATCACCGTGATCGCCAGCCGTCCGTCGGCGGTGAAGATCCGGCCGTGGCCCAGCCCGCGGCCGGCCTGGGAGGTGGGGCTGGACTGGTCGTACAGCAGCCACTCGTCCACCCGGAAGGGGCGGTGGAACCACATCGCGTGGTCCAGGCTCGCGCCCACCACGTCCCCGACCGTCCAGCCGCCGCGGCCGTGGGCGAGGAGGACGGGCTCCAGCAGGCTCATGTCGGAGACGTAGGCGGCCAGGCAGAGGTGGAGCACCGGCCGGTCGAGGTCGCCGTCGAGCTTGCCGGCCGTGCGGAACCAGACCTGGGAGCGCGGCTCGCGCGGCCGTCCGGCCGTCGCGTACGGCGGTTCGGTGACGTACCGCAGGTCGACCGCCGCCCGCGCCTCGGCGAGGCGGCCGGCGACGCCGGGGTCGCTGAACAGATGGGCGTGGCGGGGCAGCAGGTCGGTGGAGTTCGGCAGTGTCTCCGGGTCCGGGGCGGCCGGCATCGGCTCCTGGTGCTCCAGCCCGTCCTCGCCGGTCTGGAAGGACGCCGACAGATGGAAGATCGGCTGCCCGTGCTGGACGGCGACGACCCGGCGGGTGGTGAAGGACCGCCCGTCGCGGATTCGGTCGACCGTGTAGACGATCGGCGCGTCCGGATCGCCGGGGCGCAGGAAGTAGGCGTGCAGCGAGTGCGCGAGCCGGTCGTCGGGGACGGTGCGGAAGGCCGCGACGAGCGCCTGCGCGGCCACCTGCCCGCCGAAGACCCGGGGGACGACCGCCGAACGGCTCTGACCGCGGAAGATGTCGCGGTCGATCCGCTCCAGGTCGAGCAGGCCGACCAGGTCGAGCAGGGCGGACGGGGGCGCCTCGCCGGCGCCCGCGCCCGTGCCGTCGTTCGTCATGGAAGGTGCGTGTCCTCCGCTCGGTCCCGTTCCCGGGCGTCCCGTCCCCGGCTCCTCACAGGCCCATCGACTTGGCGATGATGGACCGCATGACCTCGCTGGTGCCCCCGTAGATGCGGGTGACGCGGGTGTCGGCGTACAGGCGCGAGATGGGGTACTCCCGCATGTAGCCGTAACCGCCGTGCAGCTGGAGGCACTTGTCGATGACCTTGGCGGCGGTCTCGGTGGTGAACAGCTTGACGGAGGCGGCGTCGGCGGGGGTCAGCTCCCCGGCGTCCAGGGCGTCCAGCGCGCGGTCCACGACCGCCTGCATGGCGTCCACGTCCGCCTGGCAGTCGGCGAGCACGAACTTGGTGTTCTGGAAGGAGGCCACGGGCTTGCCGAAGACCGTGCGGTCCCCGACGTACTCCCGGGCGAAGCGGACGGCGGCGGCGGACTGCGCGTAGGCGCCGACCGCGATGCCCAGGCGCTCCTGCGGGAGGTTGTGGGTGAGGTAGGAGAACGCCTTGCCCTCCTCGCCGAGCAGGTCCTCGACGGGGACCCTGACATCCGTGAAGGACAGCTCGGCGGTGTCGGAGGACTTCAGGCCCAGCTTGTCGAGGTTGCGGCCGACGGCGTAGCCCTCGCTCCTCGTGTCCACCACCAGGATGGAGATGCCCCCGCGGCGGTCCTCGGGGGTCGGCGGGGCGGTGCGGCAGCAGACCAGGACGCGGTCGGCCTGGACGCCGCCGGTGATGAAGGTCTTGGCGCCGTTGAGTATGTAGTGCGTGCCGTCCTCGGACAGCTTCGCGGTGGTCTTCATACCGGCCAGGTCCGAGCCGGCGCCGGGCTCGGTCATGGCGATGGCGGTCATCATCTCGCCGGTGACGAAGGGCGGCAGCCAGCGCTGCTTCTGCTCCTCGTTCGCGTACTTCAGCAGATAGGGCAGGCACAGCGCGGTGTGGACGCCGGAGCCGCCGAAGCTGACGCCGGCACGGGCGGTCTCCTCGTAGATGACCGCGCTGTACTTGAAGCTGGTCTCTCCCGCGCCGCCGTACTCCTCGGGCACCTCGATGCCGAAGACGCCCAGCTCACCGAGTTTCAGGTAGAGCTCCCGGGGGACGTAGCCCTGCTTCTCCCACTGCTCGTAGTGGGGCACGACCTCGGCGGCGATGAAGTCGCGGATGGTCTCGCGGAACGCCTCGTGGTCCTCGTTGAACACCGTGCGACGCACGTCATCGCCTCCTGGGGCCGAAAAAACTAAGCGCTTGCTCAGACGCAAGCTACCGAAGGGTCGAATCGGCTGTCCAGGGGTGTTCCGGCGGTTGTCCGCCGCTGTGGGCGGTGTCATACGCGGTCATACGCGGTCATGCACAGTCATGCGGCCATGCAGCCATGCGCGGTCATACGCGGTCATGCACAGTCATGCGGCCATGCAGCCATGCGCGGTCATACGCGGTCATACGCGGTCATACGCGCACGGCGGGCGCCGGCGCGGGGCCGGACGGGGCTCGCGGCAGGGTCCGCGGCGCGGCCTCAGCCCTCGGCGCCCGCCCCGCCGTCGTTCACGCCGTCCCCCACACCGTCCTCCGTACCGCCCTCAGCGCCGTCCTCCACGCGGTACACGCCGCCGGCCGGGCCGCCGGAGTCGCC
>NZ_JBKJFM010000150.1:0-14719 GCF_046614825.1 Streptomyces nanhaiensis | reverse complement strand
GGCGT
The DNA here is from genome assembly GCF_046614825.1 of Streptomyces nanhaiensis. Taxonomy (NCBI): domain Bacteria; kingdom Bacillati; phylum Actinomycetota; class Actinomycetes; order Kitasatosporales; family Streptomycetaceae; genus Streptomyces; species Streptomyces nanhaiensis. The sequence continues at coordinate 14,714 of NZ_JBKJFM010000150.1, read as the reverse complement.
CGTACCCGCGCAGGCCCTCCTCCAGCGGCCTGACCTTGCGCAGCGCGCAGCACAGGTCGGGGTCGCGGTCGTGCAGGCGCGGCCCGTACTCGGCGTCCTGCTCGGCCACGGTCTGCCGCGGGGTGAGCGTGATGACGTTGACGTCCATCACCGCCGCCACCGCGTCCCGGGTGCCGATGGTCTCCGGGAAGTGGTAGCCGGTGTCGAGGAACACCACGTCCACACCGGGCGCCACGCGCGAGGCCAGGTGTGCGACGACGGCGTCCTCCATCGAGGAGGTCACGCAGAAGCGCGGGCCGAAGGTGCCGGCGGCCCAGCGCAGGATCTCCAGTGCCGGGGCGTCCTCCAGTTCGCGGCCCGCCTTCTCGGCGAGCCGGCGCAGCTCGTCGGCGTCCGCCCGCAGGTCGTACCGGTCCTCGGCGGCATTCATCGTGTGCTGTCTCCCTCGGTGGAACCGGACCGCCGCAGGCCGTCGGCCAGCAGTCCGAGGAACGAGAGCTTGAAGGCGCGGTTGCAGGAGGCGCACTCCCACGCGCCGTGGCCCTCCTCGGACGGCCGCAGGTCCTCGTCTCCGCAGTACGGGCAGTAGAACGGCGCGGCGCGTTCGCTCACGGTGCCTCCTCGTGAGCTTCTCCGCCCACGCGGCGACGGTGCGGGTCCGTGGTGAGGTGCGGCTCGGTGGCCGCGTGTGCGTCGCTCACTGCCTCCTTGTGAGCTTCTCCGCCCACGCGGCGACGGTGCGGGTCCGTGGTGAGGTGCGGCTCGGTGGCCGCGTGTGCGTCGCTCACTTGAGTGCGCCCTCGTCGGCCCGCGCCGCCCACTGGGCGAAGCGCTCGCCGTCCCGCCGCTCCTCGCGGTAGCGGGTCAGGAGGCGCTCGACGTAGTCGGGCAGCTCGGCGGCGGTGACCTTCAGGCCGCGCACCTTGCGGCCGAAACCGGGGTCCAGCCCCAGAGCGCCGCCGAGGTGGACCTGGTAGCCCTCGACCTGGTTGCCGTCCGCGTCGGTGACGAGCTGGCCCTTGAGCCCGATGTCGGCGACCTGGATGCGGGCGCAGGCGTTGGGGCAGCCGTTGATGTTGATGGTGACCGGCTCGTCGAACTCCGGCAGGCGGCGCTCCAGTTCGTCGATGAGGGTGGAGCCGCGGCCCTTGGTCTCGACGATGGCCAGCTTGCAGAACTCGATGCCGGTGCAGGCCATGGTGCCGCGCCGGAAGACCGACGGACGCGTCGTCAGATCCAGCGACTCCAGGCCCTCCACCAGGGAGTCCACCCGGTCCTCGGCCACGTCGAGGATGATCATCTTCTGCTCGACGGTGGTGCGGACCCGGCCCGAGCCGTGGCCCTCGGCCAGCTCGGCGATCTTGGTGAGGGTGGAGCCGTCCACGCGGCCGACGCGGGGGGCGAAGCCGACGTAGTAGCGGCCGTCCTTCTGGCGGTGCACACCGACGTGGTCGCGCCACAGCCGGACGGGGGCCTCGGGTGCGGGGCCGTCGGCCAGTTTCCGCCCGAGGTACTCGTCCTCCAGCACCTGGCGGAACTTCTCCGCGCCCCAGTCGGCGACGAGGAACTTCAGACGGGCGCGGTTGCGCAGCCGGCGGTAGCCGTAGTCGCGGAAGACCGAGACGACGCCCTCCAGGACGTCCACCACGTCCTCCAGCGGAACCCAGGCGCCCAGCCGGACACCGAGCTTGGGGTTGGTGGACAGGCCGCCGCCCACCCACACGTCGAAGCCGGGGCCGAGTTCGGGGTGGCGCACGCCGACGAAGGACACGTCGTTGATCTCGTGCGCCACGTCCAGCAGGGGGGAGCCGGAGATGGCCGTCTTGAACTTGCGGGGGAGGTTGGAGAACGCCGGGTTGCCGACGATGCGGCGCTTGGCCTCGTCCAGGGCGGGCGTGCCGTCGACGATCTCGTCGGCGGCGATCCCGGCGACCGGCGAGCCCAGGAAGGCGCGCGGGGTGTCGCCGCAGGCCTCGGTGGTGGACAGCCCCACGGCCTCCAGGCGGCGCCAGATCTCGGGGACGTCCTCGATGCGGACCCAGTGGAGCTGGATGTTCTGCCGGTCGGTGATGTCGGCGGTGCCGCGGGCGAACTCCTGGGAGATCTCGCCGATGACGCGCAGCTGCTCGGTGGTCAGCCGTCCGCCGTCGATGCGCACGCGCATCATGAAGTACTCGTCGTCCAGCTCCTCCGGGGCCAGGACGGCGGTCTTGCCGCCGTCGATCCCGGGCCTGCGCTGGGTGTACAGACCCCACCAGCGCATCCGGCCGCGCAGGTCGCTGGGGTCGATGGAGTCGAACCCGCGGTGGGCGTAGATCGTCTCAATGCGTGTCCGCACATTGAGACCGTCGTCGTCCTTCTTGAACTGCTCGTTGGCGTTCAGGGGGGTGAAGTGCCCGGCGGCCCACTGGCCTTCGCCGCGGTGGCGGCCGGCCTTGCGGCGGGTCGGGGCAGCGCTGGCTGGCTTGGGGGTGTCGGCCATGGCGGTGTGTTCGTCCTTCTGCTGGACTCGGCTGCGCGGGAAGCGGTCCGGATCCGCCCGGGTGCGCTGACGTGCGCGGATCCGTGCGGGAAACGGGGTGTGGGGGCCGCCTGCCCGCGACGACGGGGGCGGCGGATGTGCGGCGGTGCTGGGACTGTCAGCCCGTCGGACAGATGGCGCTGGACATGCGGCCGAGGTCGACGTGCCGCCGACTCACCAAGGCAATTCCAGCTCGAGACATGGCAGAAGCGTGGCATGAGCATCTCGCGGCAGTCCACCGTTATCCACAGTCCGGACAAAGGTGTCCCGTTATGCGAGACGCAGTGATATCGGTCACGGGCTCGCCGGAGCCGTGCGGGCTCCGGCGGGGCTCACCCCTCCGCTCCCGGCCAGGGGCCCGGAGCGGGAACGTCCGGTTCGTCCTCCGTCCTGGTGTCGAACAGGCGGAAACCGCGCCGCCGGTAGTTCGCCAGCGCGTGGGGGCCGTCCTTGCTGCAGGTGTGCACCCACACCCGCCGGGTGGGCTCCCGCTCCGGCCAGCGCTCCGCCAGGTCCCAGGCGCGCGCGGTCCCGTACGACAGCAGGTGCCCGCCGATGCGCCGGCCGCGGAAGGCGGCGATCAGACCGAAGTAGGTGATCTCCACCGTCCCCCCGGGCTGCGGTTCCAGTTCGATGTACCCGGCCGGGGTCCCGCGCTCGTACGCCACCCAGGTCTCCACGCCGGGGCGCTCCAGGAACTCCCGCCACCGCGCGTACGTCCACTCCAGCCGGTCCGTCCAGGTGACGTCCCCGCCGACGGCGGTGTAGAGGAAGCGGCTGAACTCCGGGCTGGGCACCTGCGCCCGGACGATCCGGATTCCGGACCCGCTGTCCGGAACGTGGGCGGGGGAGAGGTCGGAGGGGGAGGTCTGCTCCAGTGACCAGGTGGTGACGGCGACGGTGGTGCTCATGCCGGGCAGTGAAGCACGACGGCGCCGGCGGCCGGGAGGCGGCCCCGCGGACTGCCTCCCGGCCACCGCGCCGTACCAGAATGCCACCCATGCCCGCGACCAGCAGCCGCCCCGACGGCGCCCCCCAGACCACCGCCCCCGCGTCCACCGCCCCCGTCGCCGCGCCGCCCGTCGTCGTGCTCGGCGAGTGCGTGGCCGACGCCTTCACCGTCCCGCCGCCCGGCGGCGGGGAGCGGCCGTCCGCCCACTCGATCGGACTGGAGGTCCTGCCCGGAGGAGGACCCGCCAACACCGCCGTCGCCCTCGCCCGGCTCGGCACCCCAACCCGCTTCCTGGGCAGGCTGTCGCGGGACGTGTTCGGCCGCCTCTTCCGGGAGCACCTGGCCGCCTCCGGCGTGGACCTCGGCGCGGTCGTCGAGGCGGCCGAGCCCAGCACCCTGGCCGTCGCCGACGTCGACGACGCCGGCCGCGCCGAGTACTCCTTCCACGCCGAGGGCACCGCCGACTGGCAGTGGACGGACGGTGAGCTGGCGGCGGCCGCGTCCGGCCCCGCGGCCTGCGTGCACACCGGATCGCTGGCACTGGTGCGGCCGCCGGGCGGTGAGGCGGTGGAACGGCTGCTGGAGAGGGTGCGCGGGCGTGCCACCGTCTCCGTCGACCCCAACGTCCGGCCGCTGCTGGTGGAGCCGGCCGTCTACCGCGAGCGGCTGCCGCGCTGGTGCGCCGCGGCCGACATCCTGCGGCTGTCCGACGACGACCTCGGCCACCTCCTGCCCGGCGCCGGCATGGAGGAGGCCGCCGACGTCCTCCACGGCCACGGCGCGGCCCTGGTGGTCGTCACGCTCGGCGCCGCGGGCGCGTACGCCTCGCTGGAGCGCGCGGGCGGCGCGGGCGGCGCGGGCGGTACCCCCGGCGCGGAGCGCGTACGGCTGAGGGTGCCCGCCCCGCCCACCGCCGTGGTGGACACCGTCGGCGCGGGCGACGCCTTCACGGGCGGCCTGCTGCACTCCCTCCACGCAGCCGGGGCCCTCGGCGGGCGCCTGGACGGGCTGACCGCCGGCGTACTGGAGCAGGCCCTGGCCACCGGTGCCGCCGTCGCCGCCGCCACCTGCGCCGTACGGGGCGCCAACCCGCCCCGGGCGCATCGGATGGGCCGCCATACGCCCAGGTGAGCGCCTTACCGGCAGGTACCGGGACCTTCGGCCCGCGCCCCCCGCCGGGGCGGGACCTTCGGCCGCCGTGCGGGGCCCCTTCGGCGACTGCGCCGGAGGCCCCGGACGGCGTGCAATGGAGTCACCGAGGCCCCCATCCAGAGGTGATCCCCATGGCAGAAGCCACCGCACGTCCCGCCGCACGCTCCGCAGCACGTCCTGCCGCACGTCCCGCCGCTCCGGCGGACGCCGAGCGCGCCGAGACCGCCCGGCACGCCGTCGACACCCTGGTCGCACACGCCGTCAAGTCCCTGGAGGAGTACGCCTCCTTCACCCAGGAGCAGGTCGACCACATCGTGCGGAAGGCCTCCCTGGCGGCCCTGGCGAACCACTGCGAGCTGGCCGAGCAGGCCGTCGCCGAGACCGGCCGGGGGGTGTTCGAGGACAAGGCGATGAAGAACCTCTTCGCCTGCGAGCACGTCACCCACTCGATGCAGGGGCTGAAGACGGTCGGCGTCGTCCGCCGCGACGAGCTGAACGGGATCACCGAGATCGCCGAGCCCGTCGGCGTGGTGTGCGCCATGACCCCGGTGACCAACCCCACCTCCACCACGATCTTCAAGGCGCTGATCGCGCTCAAGACCCGCAACCCGATCGTCTTCGCCTTCCACCCCTCGGCCCAGCGGTGCAGCGCCGAGGCGGCCCGGATCGTACGGGAGGCGGCCGTGGAGGCGGGCGCCCCCGAGCACTGCGTGCAGTGGATCGAGGAGCCGTCGATGGAGGCCACCCGCCTGCTGATGAACCACGCGGACGTCTCCACCATCCTGGCCACCGGCGGCAACGCCATGGTCCGGGCCGCCTACTCGTGCGGCAAGCCGGCCCTCGGCGTCGGCGCGGGCAACGTCCCCGCCTACGTCCACCGCACCGCCGACGTCCCCCGCGCGGTGCACGACATCGTCCTGTCCAAGGCCTTCGACAACGGCATGATCTGCGCCTCCGAGCAGGCCGCCGTCCTGGACGCCGAGGTCTACGAGCGGGCCGTCGCGGAGTTCCGCAAGCTCCACGCCCATCTGGCCACCGCCGAGGAGAAGGAGAAGCTGGAGCGGTTCCTGTTCGGCACCACCGCCCGGAGCGCCAACTGCGCCGGGGCGAAGCTGAACGCCGACGCCGTCGGCCGGCCGCCGCACTGGATCGCCGAGCAGGCGGGCTTCACCGTCCCCGAGGACACCTCCGTCATCCTCGCCGAGATCGCGGACGTCGGCCCCGCCGAGCCGCTCAGCCGCGAGAAGCTCTCCCCGGTGCTGGCCCTGCTGCGCGCCGAGACCACCGAGCAGGGCATCGAACTGGCCGCGCGGATGGTCGAGTTCGACGGCCTGGGCCACAGCGCGGTGATCCACGCCGACGACGGGGAGCTGACCGAGGAGTTCGGCCGCCGCGTCAAGGCCGTGCGCATCATCGCCAACGCGCCCTCCAGCCTCGGCGGCATCGGCGACGTCTACAACTCCTTCCTGCCCTCGATGACCCTGGGCTGCGGCTCCTACGGCCACAACTCGGTCTCCGGCAACGTCACCGCCGTCGACCTGCTCAACATCAAGCGCATCGGGCGGCGCAACACCAACATGCAGTGGTTCAAGGTCCCGCCGAAGATCTACTTCGAGCGCCACTCCCTGCGCTACCTCGGCGACATGCGCGGCATGCGGCGCGTCACCGTCGTCACCGACCGCACCATGGACCGCCTGGGCTACCTCACCCGCGTCAAGGACATCCTGCGCTCCCGCCGCGAGCCGGTGAACCTCCAGATCATCGACGACGTCGAGCCCAACCCGGAACTGGCCACCGTCGAGCGCGGCGCCGCGAGGATGCGCGAGTTCGAGCCCGACACCATCGTCGCCCTCGGCGGCGGCTCGCCCATCGACGCCGCCAAGGTGATGTGGCTGATGTACGAGCACCCCGAGATCGCCTTCGCCGACACCAAGGAGAAGTTCTCCGACATCCGCAAGCGCGCCTTCACCTTCCCGCCGCTGGGGGAGAGGGCGAGGCTGATCGCGGTGCCGACCACCTCCGGCACCGGCGCGGAGGTCACCCCCTTCGCCGTCATCTCCGACCCGGCCGCCGCCCGCAAGTACCCGCTGGCCGACTACGCCCTCACCCCCGACGTCGCCATCGTCGACCCGGTCCTGACCGCCACCCTGCCGCCCGCCGTCACCGCCGACTCCGGCTTCGACGCCCTCACCCACGCCACCGAGGCGTACGTGTCGGTCTACGCCAACGACTACACCGACGGGCTGTGCCTGCAGGCCATCCGGCTGATCTTCGAGAACCTGGAGCGCTGCGTCACCCACGGCCCGGAGGACCCCAGGGCCCGCGAGCGGATGCACAACGCCTCCACCATCGCCGGCATGGCCTTCGCCAACGCCTTCCTCGGCCTGGTGCACGCCATGTCCCACACCCTCGGCAACACCTTCCACATCACCCACGGCCGGACCAACGCGCTGCTGCTGCCGCACGTCATCCGCCACAACGGCCGCATCCCCACCAAGCTGACCGGCTGGCCCAAGTACGAGACCTACCGGGCCCACGAGCGCTTCCAGGAGATCGCCAAGATGCTCGGCCTGCCGGCCGCCACCCCCGAGGAGGGCGTGGAGTCCTACGCCCGCGCCGTGGAGGAACTGCGCGCCCGGTGCGGTGTCCCGGCCTCCTTCAAGGAGGCGGGCGTGGACGAGAAGGAGTTCCTCGCCGCCCTGCCCGAGCAGGCCCGCAACGCCTACGCCGACCAGTGCGCCCCCGCCAACCCCCGGATGCCGATGCTCGACGAGATGCAGGCGCTGATGCGCCAGGCCTACTACGGCCACGCCGCCAAGGCATGAGCGCAGCCGCCCGACCGCCCCGCACGGCAGAACCCCAAGGGAGACCAGCGATGACCACCATCCCGCAGCCGCAGACCCCCCACTCGCCGGACCGCGCCGGCACCGGCACCGGCACCGGCGCCTGGCAGGGCTTCAAGGGCGGCCTGTGGCGGGACGCGATCGACGTCCGCGACTTCGTCCAGCACAACTACACCCCCTACGAGGGCGACGGCTCGTTCCTCGCCGGCCCCACCCACCGCACCACCGCCGTGTGGAACAAGCTGCTGGCGATGTTCCCCGCCGAGCGCGAGCGCGGCGTGTACGACGTGGACACCGCGACCCCCTCCACCATCACGGCCTTCGGGCCCGGCCACATCGACAAGGACCTCGACCTGATCGTCGGCCTGCAGACCGACGCCCCCCTCAAGCGGGCGATCATGCCGATCGGCGGCTGGCGGATGGTCGAGGCGGCCCTGAAGGCCTACGGCCACGAGCCCGACCCCGAGGTGAAGAAGATCTTCACCACCTACCGCAAGACCCACAACGACGGCGTCTTCGACGCCTACACCCCCGAGATCCGGGCCTGCCGCTCGGCCGGCATCATCACCGGCCTGCCCGACGCCTACGGCCGCGGCCGCATCATCGGCGACTACCGCCGCGTCGCCCTGTACGGAGTGGACCGGCTGATCGCCGACAAGCAGGCCGACCGGGCGCTGCTGGACGACCGCTGGCCCACCGAGGACGTCATCCGCGACCGCGAGGAGAACGCCGAGCAGATCCGGGCGCTGCGCGAGCTGAAGGAGATGGCCGCCTCCTACGGGTACGACGTCTCCCGCCCGGCCGCCACCGGACGCGAGGCCGTCCAGTGGCTGTACTTCGCCTACCTGGCAGCCGTGAAGGAGCAGAACGGCGCGGCCATGTCCATCGGCCGCATCGACGCCTTCCTCGACGTCTACCTCCAGCGCGACATCGAGCGCGGGCTGCTGACCGAGAGCGGGGCCCAGGAGCTGATCGACGACTTCGTCATCAAGCTCCGCATCGTCCGATTCCTGCGCACCCCCGAGTACAACCAGCTCTACTCCGGCGACCCCACCTGGGTGACCTGGTCGCTGGCCGGGATCGGCGAGGACGGCCGCCCGCTGGTCACCCGCACCGCCTTCCGCGCCCTGCAGACCCTGTACAACCTCGGCCCCGCGCCGGAGCCCAACCTGACGGTCTTCTGGTCGCAGTCGCTCCCCGGGGGCTTCAAGGAGTTCGCGGCGAGGACCGCCGTGGACACCAGCGCCCTGCAGTTCGAGTCCGACGAGCTGATGCGCCCCAAGTACGGCGACGACACGGCCATCGCCTGCTGCGTCTCCGCGATGGCCATGGGGAAGCAGATGCAGTTCTTCGGGGCGCGCGTCAACGTCGCCAAGGCCCTGCTCTACGCCATCAACGGCGGCCGTGACGAGATGACCGGTGAGCGGGTCGTGAGCGGGTTCCGCCCGATCGAGGGCGAGTACCTGGACTACGCCACCGTCGCCGAGCGCTACGACGCGATGCTGGAGTGGCTGGCCAGGACCTACGTCCACGCCCTGAACGTCATCCACTACATGCACGACAGGTACGCCTACGAGCGGCTGGAGATGGCCCTGCACGACCGCGAGGTGCTGCGGACCATGGCCTGCGGCATCGCAGGGCTGTCGGTCGCCGCCGACTCGCTCTCGGCGATCAGGTACGCACGGGTGCGGGTGGTCCGCGACGCCACCGGGCTGGCCGTCGACTACGAGGTCGAGGGCGACTACCCGGCGTACGGCAACAACGACGACCGGGCCGACGAGATCGCCCGCGGGCTGGTGCACGGCTTCATGGAGAAGGTGCGCCGCCACCCCACCTACCGGGGCGCCGTCCACACCCAGTCGGTGCTCACCATCACCTCCAACGTCGTCTACGGCGAGAAGACCGGCAACACCCCCGACGGCCGCCGCGCCGGAACCCCCTTCGCCCCCGGAGCCAATCCGATGAACGGCCGCGACCGCCACGGCTACATCGCCTCGGCCCTGTCGGTGGCCAAGCTGGACTACGACGACGCCGAGGACGGCATCTCGCTGACCAACACCATCACCCCCGACGCCCTGGGCCGCACCCCGGCCGAGCGCGCCGGGAACCTCGCCGGGGTGCTGGACGGCTACACCGCCGCCGGGGGCTTCCACATGAACGTCAACGTCCTGGACCAGAAGACGCTGGTGGACGCCATGGAGCACCCGGAGAAGTACCCGCAGCTCACCGTCCGCGTCAGCGGCTACGCGGTGAACTTCGTCAAGCTCACCCGTGAGCAGCAGCTCGACGTCATCGCCCGCACCTTCCACGGAGCGCTGTGATGGAACGCCTGACGCACCGGGCGGCCGCGCCGGCGGGGGCCGTCACCCCCGCCGGGGCGGCCACCCGCCGCCCGGTCACCGGATCGGTGCACTCCTGGGACCTGTCCACCGGCGTGGACGGCCCCGGCACCCGCTTCACCGCCTTCCTCGCCGGCTGCCCGCTGGCCTGCCTGTACTGCCACAACCCCGACACCTGGCGGCTGCGCAACGGCCGCCGCACCACCGCCGACGAACTCGTCGCCGAGGCGGCGAAGTACACCGCCTTCATCCGGGCGGCGGGCGGCGGCACCACCCTCAGCGGCGGGGAGCCGCTGCTCCAGCCGGTCTTCGCCGGGGAGCTGCTGCACCGCTTCAGGAACGAGCTGGGCCTGCACACCGCCCTGGACACCTCCGGCTTCCTCGGCGCCCGCGCCTCCGACGCGCTGCTGGCCGACACCGACCTGGTGCTGCTGGACATCAAGTCCTGGGAGCCGGGGCTGTACCGGAAGGTCACCGGGGGCCGCGGCGAGATCGCCCCGACAGTGGCCTTCGCCCGCCGGCTGGCGCTGCTGGGCAAAGAGGTGTGGGTGCGGTTCGTGCTGGTCCCCGGCCTGACCGACGGGCCCGACAACATCGAGGGCGTCGCCGCCTTCGCGGCCTCCCTCGGCAACGTCTCCCGCGTCGACGTGCTGCCCTTCCACAAGCTGGGCGCCGCCAAGTGGGAGGCGGTCGGCCGGACCTTCCCCCTGGCCGGCACCCCCGTGCCCACCCCGGAGCAGGTGGCCGGTGCCCGGGAGGTCTTCGCCGCCCACGGCCTGTACGCGGTGTGAGCCCCGTGCCGGAACACCGGCGCCCGCGCGCCTCCGCACCGGTGTGCGAAACGCGGGGCCCGCGGGGAAACCGGCAGGCCGTCCCGCAGACCGCCCGCGGGCCACGGTGTGAGCCGGGATCGCCGGGCCGGATACGTTAAGGACGTGCAACCGGCCCCCTCCTCCCCCTCCTCCCCGAAGCGGTCCTCGAACCCGCTGCGCAGGGCGCGCGCCCTGTACCGCAACGTCCCCAAGCGGAAGCTCGCGTGGCTGCTGCTGAAGGACACCGTCAACTCCGCGATGGAGTACAGGATCCTGGGGCTGGCCGCCGAGGCGGCCTTCTTCACCCTGCTGTCGCTGCCGCCGCTGCTGCTGGGGCTGATCGGGCTGCTCGGCTACCTCGACGCCTGGATCGGCACCGACACCATCGACAGCGTCCGCGCCAACATCCTGAACGCCTCCGCCACGGTCCTGTCCGACCGGGGCGTCAGCCAGATCGCCGAGCCGTTGATCGACGACGTGATCGAGGGCGGACGGCCGGACGTGATCTCCTTCGGCTTCGCGCTGGCGCTGTGGTCCGGCTCGCGCACGATGAACGTCTTCATAGACACCATCACCGTCATGTACGGCCTCGACGGCCACCGGGGCATCGTCGCCACCCGGCTGCTGGCCTTCGGGCTGTACCTGGTCGCGCTGCCGCTGGGCGCGGTCGCGCTGCCGCTGCTGATCGTCGGGCCGGACGCGGTGGTCGGCTGGGTGCCGCAACTGGAGCCGCTGGTCGCGGCCTTCTACTGGCCCGTGGTGGTGGTCGTCTCGATCGCCTTCCTCACCACGCTCTACCACGTCTCGGTACCGGTCCGCTCACCCTGGGTGGAGGACGTCCCCGGCGCGCTGGTCGCCCTGCTGATGTGGATCGCGGGCAGCTTCCTGCTGCGGCTGTACCTCACGCGGACGGTGGACGGGCCGTCGCTGTACGGGTCGCTGGCCGCGCCCGTGGCCGTGCTGCTGTGGATCGGCGTCTCGGCCTTCGCGGTCCTGGTGGGCGCGGCAGTCAACGCCGCCATCGACCACGTGTGGCCCTCGGTCACCACCGCCGCCGCCCGCCGTGCCAGCGAGCGGGCCCGCGAGCAGGCCGCCGCCGAGGTCGTCGCCGCGGCGGCGGCGCGGCGCGCGATGCGGGGGGCCGAGGGCGGCGGGGACGACGGGGACGTCGGGGAGGCGCCCGAGCCTCCCGCGGAGTTCCCCGAGCGCTGGACGAAGTTCCTGCCGCCCTCCGACATACGCTCGCGGCTGCGCTCCCGCCGCCGTGAGGACTGACTGCGGGCCCGGGGCGCCTCTCGGCACCCCGGGCCCGCCGTGCGTCAGTGGTCCCGAGCCGGGTCACCCCCTCTTGTGCGCACGGCTCCCCTTGCCGCTCCTCCTGCCGATGGCCACCAGCGCCAGGCCGAGGAGGAAGACGATTCCTCCGGTGATCACATTGGTGAGGATCGTCCTGGCGGTGTCCACGTTGCCCGCCACCAGCCAGGGGGATATCACCGTCCAGGCACCGATCGCGCACACGGCCATGCTCAGGCCGTAGGCCCGCTCGAAGGCCACGGCGAGCGCCAGGCCGATCACGGCGAGCGCGATGCCGGTGACGAAGTTGTTGACGGTCAGCGAGTTGAACTGGCTGAACCCGACGATCCATGGTGAGGCCAGCAGGAAGACGCCGGCCAGCACGGTCAGCGCCTCCATCCCCTGCGCCGTCGGCGACGCCGAGGCCTCCGCGTAGCGTGCACGCATCCCGATGAGGTCAGGGTGTTCCTCGATGCGTGACGTCGGTGTGGCCATCTGAGCCACCTCCTCTGGGACACTTTCACCCTTATGCTCTAATTTTCCACCAAACGACCGTTTATGTCTTCCCGAGAGGCGTCCGCGTTCCCGCTGTCCGCGACGCCTCCCCCGGAGCGGAGGGGGCGCGGGGAAAACCGGTGGCGCGCGAGCCCTGCGTCGTCCTAGGGTCGGCGGCGCGAGGGTCTGAGAGGCCCTGCGGGGGGCCGGGCGACACGGCCCCGGAGAAATCCGTCGACGACCCGGGAACGGGAGGTGGGGCCCATGGCCGCCGTCACCGCCGCCGCGAGCACGGCCCGCGGCAACGAGCCGGTACTTTCCACCTCCGCGGCCTCCGGCTGACCACGTCCGGCCCGTCCTGCGGGCCACCGCGCCGGGGCCGCCCTTCCCGAAGGGCCATCCGCGTTGAGTCCTCTCGACGTATCCGCACACCACCCCGCACACCCGCTCGCCCGCTACGGCTGGGACGAGCACACCGCCGAGGCCTTCGCCCCGTACGGGCGCCGGGGCCTGACACCCGCCCGCGTGGTCCGCGTGGACCGCGGGCGGTGCGACGCCGTGACGGCCGAGGGTCACGTACGGGCCGACACCGCGCCCGTCACCTCCCCGGACCCGCTGCTCACCGTCTGCACCGGCGACTGGGCCGCCCTCGAACCCGGCGGGCACCTCACGCCGTGGACGGTCCGGGCCCTGCTGCCCCGCCGCACCGCGTTCGTACGCTCCACCTCCTCCAAGCGCTCCGAGGGGCAGGTGCTGGCCGCCAACGTCGACCACGCCGTCGTCGCCGTCTCGCTGGCCGTCCCGCTCGACGCGGGGCGGCTGGAGCGGTTCCTCGCACTGGCCTGGGAGAGCGGCGCCCGGCCGCTGGTCGCCCTCACCAAGACCGATCTGGCCCCCGACGCCGCCCATGCCGCCGCCGACGCCGAGGCCGCCGCGCCCGGGGTGACGGTGCTGCCCGTCAGCGCCGTCACCGGTGAGGGTCTGGACGTGCTCGCGGCCGTGCTCGGCGGCGGCACCGCCGTGGTGCTCGGGCAGTCCGGGGCGGGCAAGTCCACCCTGGTCAACGCACTGCTCGGACAGGAGGTGCTGGAGGTGCGCGAGATCCGCGGGAGCGACGGCAAGGGCCGCCACACCACGGTCACCCGCGAGTTGTTCGCGCTGCCCGGCGGCGGGGTCGTCATCGACACCCCGGGGCTGCGCGGCGTCGGGCTGTGGGACGCAGGGGAGGGTGTCGACCGGGCCTTCGCGGACATCAAGGAACTGGCGCGCGCCTGCCGCTTCCACGACTGCGCGCACACCACCGAGCCGGGCTGCGCCGTACTGGCCGCCGCCGAGGACGGCACCCTGCCGCCGCGCCGGCTGGACAGCTACCGCAAGCTGCTGCGCGAGAACCGGTACCTCGCGGCCCGCACCGACGCCCGGCTGCGGGCGGAGCTGCGGCGCGACTGGAAGCGCAAGCAGGCGATGGGCCGCCATGCGGCGGAGCGCAAACGCGGCCCGCGCTGACCCGCGCGGGGCGGGCACGGGGGCGCGGGTCGGGCACGGGTCGGCGGGAGCAGGTTGCTAACGTCGCCCCGTGCCCGACCGCAGCGACGCCCCCGCCCAGCCCTTCGGCCCCCGGCAGTTCCAGCTCGTCCTGCTGCGCCGGATGGCCGACTTCCAGCCGGACCTGGTGCTCGGCGCGCTGCGCGAACTGGGCGCCGACCGGGCCGAGATGCGCGAGGCCAACCGCCGCTGGCAGGTCGCCGCCCGCTCGCCGCGCTCCCGGGGCGCGGCGGCCCGGTACCGCTCGGTGCTCGGCGAACCGGAGGCGGACGAGCCGCGCCGGGTGGGCGACCTGGACTGCCGGGCGCTGCGCTGGCCGGTTCCGCTCTGGCCGGACCTGCGCCTGGAGGTGCTGACCGCGCCGGGCGGCGGGGTGTGGAACGAATGGCTGGTACGCGCTCCGGGGGCACCCGGCCCGGAGCTTCGCGCGGTGGAGGACCTGCTGCCGTGGACGTGCACGGTGGACGAGGTCGCCCGCGCCTTCGCGCCCGCCCGCCCCATGGAGGGCTCGGCGCCCACCCGGTGGCGGCTGGCCTTCACCGCCCCGGACCGCGCGGGGGAGCGGCACGAGGTGATCGCGGAGTTCACCTGGGGGCTGCTCCAGCGGCTTCCGGAGCACTGACGGCGCCGACGGTGCCGACCGTACCGTCGGCGCCGACGGCCGCATGCCCGGCCGCCGTGCCCGGAGTCCGGGTGCCGGGTGCGCCCGCCGCGGAGGCTCGCGCCGCCGGTCGCCGTCGTCCCGGCCCGCTACGCCGGGTC
>NZ_JBKJFM010000014.1:0-63086 GCF_046614825.1 Streptomyces nanhaiensis | reverse complement strand
GGCGACCGCGGCGGCCTGGAGCACGTTCCGTCTGGGGATCGGGGACATGACGCTCCCATTCTAGTGTCAGGGCCATGACAGGTCGAGATGCCGGCCGCCCGGCGGTGGCGCCGGACGGCCGGGTCGGGAATGCGGTCAGGGGCGGCCGTACCGCCGCTCGACGGCGACCGCGCAGGCGGCCAGGCAGCCGAGCGCCGGGGCGGCCAGGGGCGGAAGCATCCAGGCGGCGACGCCGACCACGGCCAGCCCCCCGGCCAGCAGCGCCGAGCCGCCCGGCTCGGTGCGCAGGGTGCGCCGGGCAGCGGCCCGGCCGGTGCGGAACCAGTCCGCGCCGGGGCGCCAGGCCGCGGCGGCGCGCAGCCCGGTGACCACCACGGCCACCGCGGCGGCGGCCGTGACGGCCCCGACCGCGGCCACCGCCGGGCCTCCGGGCAGCAGCCCGGAGGAGACCACCCGCAGGTCGAAGGCGAGCAGCGCCAGGGCGGCCCACCACAGCAGCGAGAACCGCCAGCCGGTGCGTACGGCCGCCGCCCACTCGGCGGCGAACTCCCGCCACCCCGCCCGCTCGGCGTCCAGGTACCGCCGCAGATGCCCGCAGGCGGCGGCGAACGCGGGCAGCGCCGTCACCAGCACGAGCGCGGCGAGCAGCAGCCACACCCCGGCCAGCAGGCACTCGGCGAAGAGTGCGAACCGGGCGGCGAGGGGACGCCGGTCCGCGCTTCCGGCGGCGCCCGGGGAGATGTCCGCGCGAGCCCGCGCCGCGGCGCCCGTCCCGCTCATCCCTTGAGCCCCGAGGTGGCCGCGCCCTCGACGAGGTAGCGCTGGAAGGCCAGGAAGAACAGCAGCACCGGCAGCAGGGCCGCGACCGACATGGCGATCATGCCGCCGTAGTCGGCGAGGCTGTCCTGGTCCATGAACATCTTCAGACCGAGCGAGACGGTGTACTTGTCGGGCTCGTTGAGGTAGATCAGCGGCCCGAGGAAGTCGTTCCAGGCCCAGATGAAGCTGAAGATGGCACTGGTGATCAGCGCCGGACGGCACAGCGGCAGCACGATCGTCCAGTAGATCCGCCAGTGGCCGCAGCCGTCGAGGCGGGCCGCCTCGTCCAGCTCCCTGGGGAGGTTGCGCATGAACTGCACCATCAGGAAGACGAAGAAGGCGTCCACCGCGAGGAACTTGCCCAGCAGCAGCGGCACGTAGGTGTTGATCAGCTCCATCTTCTGGAACAGCACGTACTGCGGCACCAGCAGCACGTGGACGGGCAGCAGCAGGGTGCCGATCATCAGCGTGAACAGCACGTTGCGGCCCGCGAAGCGGATCCGGGCGAAGGCGTAGGCGGCCAGCGAGCAGGAGAACAGCACGCCGACCACCGACCCCAGCGCCACCATCAGCGAGTTGAGGAAGAACGTCTCGATGCCGATGCCCGCGATCCCGTCGGCGAGCCGCTCGTAGTTGTCGGTGATCGGGTCGGTGGGCAGCAGTTCGAAACTGCCCACGATCTCGTTGCCCGGCTTGAGGGAGCCGCCCAGCACCCACACCACCGGGTAGAGCACCACGGCCAGGAGGGCCAGCGCCCCCAGGTGCCACAGGACCGACCGCGCACCGCGGCGCGCCGGGGCGCCGGCACCGCCGCGCGGGGGGCGGACGGGACGGGCGGTACGGACGGTGCCGGTGGGCGCGCTCATCGGCCCCCCTCCTCGTAGTGCACCCAGCGGCGCTGGGACCAGAACAGCACGGCGGTCACCACGGCGATCCCGGCGAGCAGCATCCAGGCCATCGCGGAGGCGTAGCCCATGCGCAGGTTGGAGAAGCCCTGCTCGTACAGGTACCAGGTGTAGACGAGCAGCGAGTCGCCGGGGCCGCCCGCGCGTCCGCCGCCGGGTCCGGCGATCACGAGCGCGGAGGTGAAGATCTGGAAGGAGTGGATGATCTCCAGCAGCAGGTTGAAGAAGAGCACCGGGGAGATCATCGGCAGGGTGATGGAGCGGAACCGCCGCCAGGCGCCGGCACCGTCCACCTCGGCCGCCTCGTACAGCTCGCGCGGCACCTGCTTGAGGCCGGCCAGGAAGATGACCATCGGGGCGCCGAACTGCCAGGCCGACAGGGCGACCAGGGTGGGCATCGACCAGTCCGGGTCGCCGACCCAGCCGCCGCCGTCCCAGCCGAACAGGCTCAGGGACCGGTCGACGACCGCGTCGTCCTGGAACAGGGCCCGCCAGACGATGCCGATGCTCACGCTCGCCCCGATCAGCGAGGGGGCGTAGAACGCCGAGCGGTAGAAGCCCTGCCCCTTGCGGGGCCGCACCAGCAGCATCGCCACGCCGAGCGCGACCGCGAGTTTGAGCGGGGTGGCGATCAGCACGAACACGGCCGTGACCCGCACCGACGTCCACCAGCGGTCGTCGGAGAACATCTCGGAGAAGTTCTCCAGACCCACCCAGCGGGGCGAGTCGAAGAAGTTGTAGTCGGTGAAGGCCAGGTAGAGGGAGACGAGCATCGGCCCCAGCGTCAGCAGCAGGATGCCGACGCACCACGGGGAGAGGAACAGGTAGCCGGCCACGGTCTCCCGGCGGGCCCGCCGCCGCGCGGTGGCGGCGGGCCGGGGGACGGGGGCGGACGGGGCGGGGCGGCGGGGGCTCTCCACCGCCCGCTCCCCCTGCGCCCCGGCCGGTGCGGGGGTGTCGGTACGCATCACGGGACGTTCTCCTCGGGTCAGGAGCCGAGGGCGGTCTTGGCCTCGCCGAAGAACTGGGACACCGCGTCGTCGACGGAGACGGATCCCTGGGCCACCGAGCCGTAGATGCTCAGGAAGGCGGCCTCGACGGTGTCGGTTCCGGCCGGGTGCGGCGTGATCGGCTCGAGGTGGTCGGTGACGCTCTTCTCGTACTCGGCGATCTTGGCGTCGGGGCCCTCGGGCTTGTAGGCGTCGAACTGCGCGTTGGTCGGCAGCACCCCGCGGTTGTAGCCCATGATCTTCCCGACCTCGGGGTCGTTGACCATGAAGTCGATGAACTCGGCGACCTCCTCCGGGTGCTCGGTGCGGGCGGAGGCGCTGAGCATCAGCGAGGAGAGGTACTGCCCGGTCCGCTCGCCGTCCGTGGTCGGGATGGGCGCCAGGGCGAGCTCCCTGTCCGTCTCGGAGACGTAGCGGACCAGGAAGTTGTCCCAGGTGAACTCGGCGGCCGACAGCCCGGCGCTGACCTCGGACTTGGGCTTGACCTGCTCGGCACGCTTGGCCGGGACGAGCAGGCCGTCGTCGAGCTTCTCCCGGTAGCCGCCCCACCACTTCTTCAGGTCGGCCTCGGTGAAGCCGAGCCCGTCCTCGGTGAAGAACGCCTTCCCCTGCTGGCGCAGGTAGAGGTCGTACAGGTACATCACGCCGCCGTTGTTGCTGGCGCCCCAGAAGTCCTTCCCGGATCCGCTGATCTTCTCGACGGCCGCGTCGAACTCCTTCCACGTCCAGCCGGGCTCGGGGGTGACCCCGGCCTCCTCGAACGCCTCGACGTCGTAGACGAGGGTGAAGGTGTTGGCGCCGACCGGCACGCCCAGCAGCTTTCCGTCGACCTCGCCGGCCCTGCCCAGTCCCTGGCGGAAGTCGTCCAGGTTCAGATTGCCCGCCTTCACCTGGGTGTCGAGGTCCAGCAGCAGGTTCTTCTGCCCGTACTTGCGCAGGAAGGCATAGGAGTTCTGGAAGACGTCCGGCGGATTGCCGCCCGCGGCCTGGGTGTTGAACTTCGTCCAGAAGTCGCCGTACTCCTGGAAGTCGGTCTTGACCTCGATTCCGGGGTTCTCCTTCTCGAACAGGTCCACGGTCCTGTTGATCAGGTCGGCCCGGTCCTGCGCTCCCCACCAGGAGTAGCGGATGGTCACCTTGCCGTCCGCGCCTCCGTCGCCGCCGCCGCATCCGGAGGCGAGCAGCCCCAGCGCGGCCAGGCCGGCCCCTATCGCCCGCAGGCCCGTGGTCCTGCTCCGTCGAGAACTCATCGAAACGCCCCTCCCGGGCGGGTTCGTCCCGCCACCCCGGTTGTTTGAAACGTTTTAGGCAAGCGCTTGCCGGGCTAACTTAGGGATGAGCGGCAGAGGCGTCAACGGTTCGGACAGAATTCACCGGCGGGCATCCGGAGCGTGTACGGGCGCACACGGGCCACACATGGAAGAGGCCGGGGTCCCGGCAGGCTCCGCGCCTGCCGGGACCCCGGCCTTCGGTGGGCGATACTGGGATCGAACCAGTGACCTCTTCGGTGTGAACGAAGCGCTCTCCCGCTGAGCTAATCGCCCGGGTGCGGCGACAACATTACCGCATGTCAGCGACTGCCCGTGACCACCCTCGCGCCCGCCCCGACGCCCTCACCGGCTCAGCTCGCGACGTCCCACGGCATCGCCATGCCGTACAGCGTCAGGTACACGGCCACCAGGGCCGCGGCGACGGCCACGCCGAGCGCCGTGAGCACCATGTTGCGGCGCCGCACCTTCGGGTCGAGCGCGCGCCTGGCCGCCTCGGAGACCTTCCGCCGCGTCCACCGCAGGACGATCTGGGCCCAGACGAACTCCGTCGCCCAGACCGCCAGACCCGTGAAGATCACCAGCCAGCCCGGCCCCGGCAGCGCCAGCATCAGCACTCCGGCGGTCACGATGGCGAGCCCGACCAGGAAGACCCCCACCTGCCAGCTCAGATGGAGCGCCCGGGATGCCTTGATGAACTGCGGCGCCCGTGAACCGAGGGCCCGTTCCTTACTCTCGGTTTCCACCCGCCCCAGATTACCCGAGGCCTCTGCGCCGTTCGCCCGAACAGACCACCGGCCAAATCAGCATTCCTCCATCTGAATGATGTGAAGGGAAACAAAAGGGGCAGAGGGGTTTACACCCATCCCGTAGGTGGCATGTCGATTTCGCCGACGTGCGAATCCCCGAGCGCACACTGAGCGAAAGGCCCTGGCGCTTATGAACACCACGGTCAGCTGCGAGCTGCACCTGCGCCTCGTTGTATCGAGCGAGTCCTCCCTGCCTGTACCCGCGGGCCTGCGGTATGACACGGCCGATCCCTACGCCGTGCACGCCACCTTCCACACCGGCGCCGAGGAGACCGTCGAGTGGGTTTTCGCCCGCGACCTCCTCGCCGAAGGCCTGCACCGTCCCACAGGCACCGGCGACGTCCGTGTCTGGCCGTCCCGCAGCCACGGTCAGGGCGTCGTCTGCATCGCTCTCAGCTCACCGGAGGGCGAGGCGCTGCTGGAGGCCCCCGCGCGGGCCCTGGAGTCCTTCCTCAAGCGGACGGACGCCGCCGTCCCCCCCGGCACCGAGCACCGGCACTTCGACCTCGACACCGAGCTCTCCCACATCCTCGCGGAGAGCTGACAGACGCCGGCACCCCGCTGCCGTCCGACTCGGGGCGACGGCTCGGGGCCCGGCCCTCCCGGCCCAGCGACGGCGACGCCGCCGCCACGTATCACCGTGGCGGCGGCGTCGCCGTGTCCGGGAGCGACTAGAGTCTCACCGCAGCAAGGCCCGCAGGGCTGCCGACGAGACACCGGCCAGGGAGCGACGACCGTGCTGATCAACCACGACACCCGGTGCGCTCTCGACGCCGTCGTCGATCTCCTGAACACCGCGCCCGACGAGCACACCCCCGACACGCTCGCCGACGTCGGCGCGCTGCGCGCCTTCGTCGAGCGCAACGCCGTCAGTGACGTGGGCGCCCTGGACGAGACGGACCTGGCCGCCGTACGAGAGGTGCGCGAGCAGTTCGGGCGGGTCTTCGCCGCGTCCGACGCGCACCGCGCGGCCGAGCTGGTGAACACGCTGGTCGCCGCCGCCGGCACCACGCCCCGGCTCACCGACCACGACGGCTACGACTGGCACATCCACTACTTCGCGCCCGGCGCCTCCCTCGCCGACCACCTCGCCGCGGACGGCGGCATGGCCCTGGCCTTCCTGGTGGTCGCCGGGGAGCGCGAGCGGCTGCGCCGCTGCGCCGCCCCCGACTGCCGCCGCGCCTTCATCGACCTGTCCCGGAACCGCTCGCGCCGCTACTGCGACAGCCGCACCTGCGGCAACCGTCTGCACGTGGCCGCCTACCGGGCGCGGCAGCGCGAGGCCTCCGGGAGCTGACCGGGACCGGCCGGAAGGCGCCGGGGCCGGGGGCCGGGGAGCGGAGCAGCCGGCGGTCAGAGCAGGAACAGGTCGTGCGCCGCCGCCAGGAAGACCAGTGCGCCGACGACGGCCAGGAAGAGCATCAGCGGCGGCTGGGAGAGGGCGAACAGACAGCCGCGGGGCTCGGGAAGCCCGGTGGGCGGTCCGCCGGGGCCCGCCTCGTGCGGTGGGCCGGAAGCACGGTCCTCGGCCGTGCCGGCGGTGGTGTCCGCGGTGGTCCTGGTGGTGCCGGTGGTGTCGCGCATCTCGCCGCGATGATGGCGCGGGCCGGGGTGCCGTGCGGTTCAACACACCACCGCACGGGTCCGGTTCACCGGATTCAGATGCCGTGTTTCTTCAGAATCGCTTCGATGTCCGAGAAGTCGTCCGCGTCGGTCGCCCCGGCCGGCCGCTTCTCACGGCCCCCGGCGCCCTCGCCTCCGAGGGCCGACCGGGAGGCGCCGGACTCCGCCGCGCGGCGCCCGCCGCGCCCGGATCCGGTCCCGCCCTCGCGGGAACGCGTACGCCTCCCGGCGGCGCGGCCCACCACATAGAGGACGAGGGCCACGGCGAGCACCGCGAAGCCGGCCCAGACCGTGGGTTCGAGCACCAGGCCCGAGGCCCAGGACGCCACCGCCCCTCCGATCTCGCCGAACATTCCCAGCAGGCCGGACATCGCCAGTCCGACGGGCACCAGGGAGAGGGCCGCTATACGGGTGGCCGCGGCGAAGCGGCGGCGGTAGGCCGTCAGGAAGGCGACGGCCAGTCCCGCCGCGGAGAGCGCCGCGCAGACGGTCGTGGTCAGCATGTATCCATCGTGCCGCTTCCCGCCCCGTATGTGCCATGCCCGGCCCCGCGGCCCGGGGGGATTTCCGGGATCTTCCGGCCCCGGCCCCCTTCCCGGGCCTCACGGTCTCCTCCCCGGGCCGGGCTGGGAGACTGTCCCCATGAACGACACCCGCCCCGCCCGCCCCGTCCTGGACGTCTGGTGCGAGCTGCAGTGCCCGGACTGCGACCGGGCCATGGCCGACCTGCGCGTGCTGCGCGAGC
Organism: Streptomyces nanhaiensis; assembly: GCF_046614825.1. NCBI lineage: Bacteria > Bacillati > Actinomycetota > Actinomycetes > Kitasatosporales > Streptomycetaceae > Streptomyces > Streptomyces nanhaiensis. Next base: position 55,907 of record NZ_JBKJFM010000014.1, on the reverse strand, counting down.
GTTACGGCGACGCCCTGGAGATCCGGCTGCGCCACTTCCCCCTGGACAAGCACCGCCACTCCTACGCGGCCGCCCAGGCCGCCGAGGAGGCGTACGCGCAGGGCCGCGGCGACGAGTACGCCGAGGCGGTCCTGGCCCGCGCCGGGGAGCTGGGCGAGCGCGGCGAGGAACTGCTGCTGGAGGTGGCCCGGGAGACGGGTCTGGACGCCGAGGAGATGGACACCGCCCTGATCGACGGGCGGCATCTGCTGGTCGTCGACGCCGACCAGGCCGAGGGCCGGGCGATCGGGGTCACCGGCACCCCGACCTATGTGATCGGCGGCGAGCGGCTGGACGGCGGGAAGAGCCAGGAGGGCCTGCGCGAGCGGATCGAGGAGATCGCCGACCGGCTGCTGACCGGGGCCGGGGCCGGGGAGGGGACCGGCCGGTAGAGGGCTAGAGCAGCGGCTTGTACAGGTGGTGGGCGGTCGGCCGGTGGCCGAGCGACTCGTACAGCCGCAGGGCCGCGGCGTTGTCCGTGAAGACGTTGAGCCCGAGCGTGCGCACCCCCGCCGCCAGGCACTCGCGCTCGGCGGCGAGCATCAGCGTCCGGCCGTGGCCCCGGCCGCGGTGCGGCGGGGCCACCTCGACGTCGAAGACCCAGGCGCCGGATCCGCGCGCACGGGCCGTCGCCAGCCAGAGCGTGCCGACGTCCGCTCCCTCGTGGACGAGGACGCGCAGGGCGGTGCCCGCGGTGTCCGGCCCGTCGGGCAGCAGCGCGGCGTGGTCGGCCTCGGACCCGAGGCGGGCCCGCTCCGGGTCCATGCCCCACCCGGCCCAGACGCGGGCGTAGGCCTCCCGGCGGCTCTCCAGCCACGCGGGGTACTCGTCCGCCTCCAGGGGCCGCACCGCGCTGCCGCCGGGCAGTACGGGCGGCTCGGACAGCTCCTTGGCCATGCTCCGGCTGCACTCGGCGTACCCCAGGGCCGCGGCCAGCCGCAGGGCGGGGCCGGCCTCCGCCGGGACACTCGCCTCGATACGGCGGCAGCCCCAGCCGCGCAGCACCTCCTCGGCCGCGAGCGCGGCGACGGTGGCCCGGCCCCTGCGGCGGTCGGGCCCGTGGACGGCGAGTTCCTCGACACGGCCGGCCGACGGGCCGAAGCGTCCGTCCGTGGCCAGCCGCACACGGCCGACGGGGCGGCCGTTGACGCAGATGTCGTACGAGCGGGAGCGGGCGCCGTCCGCGGCGTGCCGCTCGGGTCCGGTGGGGCGCAGAGTGGTGGTCATCGCCTGGGTTCTACCCACCTCGGCGCCCCACCCGTCACCGGGGTGCGGGAGGACCGGAGGCGCCGGGGGCGCGGCCGCCGCCTCACGGGTCGACGTCGGCCGCCGAGCGCTCGGCGAAGATCCGCATCGCCTTGGCCGTGACCGGTCCCGGCGCGGAGGGCAGTTCGCGTCCGTCGATCCGGTGGACGGCCTGGACGTCGCGCAGGGTGGAGGTGAGGAAGACCTCCTCGGCACGCTCCAGGACGTCCATCGGCAGATCGGTCTCCTGCGCGCCGGTCCACTCGGCCACCAGTGCGCGGGTGATCCCGGCCAGGCAGCCGGAGGCGAGCGGCGGGGTGTGCACCTCGCCGTCGAGGACGACGAAGACGTTGGAGCCGGTGCCCTCGCACAGCCGCCCGACGGTGTTGCCGAACAGGGCCTCGGAGGCGCCCTGCCGGTGGGCGTGGGCCAGCGCGACGACGTTCTCGGCGTAGGAGGTGGTCTTCAGGCCGGTCAGCGCGCCGCGCTCGTTGCGGACCCAGGGGACGGTGACGACGGCGGTGGTGTCGGGGCGGGGCTTCGCCTCGCCGACGGCGACGACCAGGGTGGGCCCGGCGTCGCCCCGGTCGGAGCCGAGGGGGGAGAGCCCGCCGGTGTAGGTGATCCGCAGCCGGCCCAGCGGCACGGGATTGGCCTCCACCACGGCGGCGCAGGCGCGGCGCACCTCGTCCCGGTCCGGCTCGGGCAGGCCCAGGCCGCGGGCGGAGACGGCCAGGCGCTCCAGGTGGCGGGTGAGGGCGAAGGTGCGCCCGTCGACGGCCTTGACCGTCTCGAAGACCCCGTCGCCGACGGTCAGTCCGTGGTCGAGCACGGACACCCGCGCGGCGTCGGCGTCCCGCAGTTCTCCGTCCACCCAGATCAGCGTCATGCCCCAGCTCCTCCGGTCCCGCCCGTCGTGCCCGCCGCGCCGGTGGCCCGGATCGCGCCGCTCACGGAAGGCGTCTTCGCGTACTCCCCCGACGCTACCGCGAGCAGCCGCTCCGCCTTGAGCTCGGTCTCCTCCCACTCCCGCTCCGGATCCGAGCCCCAGGTGATCCCGGCGCCGGTGCCGAAGCGCAGCGCCGGCCCGCCGGGCGCGGTGCGGTCGATCCAGAAGGTGCGGATGCCCACGGCCAGCTCGCCGGTGCGGCGGTCGGCGTCCACCCAGCCGATGCCGCCGCAGTACGGGCCGCGCGGGGCGGTCTCCAGGGAGCGGATGACGCGCAGGGCGCTGGACTTGGGGGCGCCGGTGACCGAGCCGGGCGGGAAGGTGTGCTCCAGCAGCTCGGCCCAGCCGGCCCCGGGGGCCAGTTCGCCGCGGACGGTGGAGACGAGGTGGACGAGTCCGGGGTGCGGCTCCACGGCGCACAGGGCGGGGACGGTGACCGAACCGGTGGCGCTGACGCGGCCGAGGTCGTTGCGGACCAGGTCCACGATCATCACGTTCTCCGCGCGGTCCTTTTCCAGCAGGTCGGCGGCCGTACGCCCGGTGCCCTTGATGGGGCGGGACTCCACGGTGCGTCCGCGGCGGGCGAGGTACAGCTCGGGCGAGGCCGTGGCGACCTCGACCCCGTGGGCGGGGAGGCGGACGGTGCCGGCGTGGGGGGCGGGGTTGCCGCGCGCCAGGAGCGCGGTCAGTTCGTCGGGGTCGGCGGCGGCCGGGTCGGGCAGCGGCGCGGTGAGCACGCGGCAGAGGTTGGCCTGGTAGACCTCGCCCGCCGCTATGTGCTCGCGTATGCGCCGCACGCCCGCGGTGTAGGCGGCGCGGTCCAGGGACGACGTCCAGGCGCCGGCGTCCGGTCCGCGCCAGCGCCCCGGCCGGGGGCGGGGTACGGGGGCGGGCCGCACATCGCCGAAGCGGGCGCAGACCAGGCGGCCTTCGAAGTCGGCGACCACCGCCCACCAGCCGGTGGAGTCCAGGGCGGCGGGATCGCCGGTGACGTCCCGCAGGTCGGTGGCGACAAGACCGCCGAAGCGGGCGAGAGGGGCCGGATCGTGCACTCGGCGAGTCTACGGCGGGCACGCTGGGGAAACGGAATTTGAGCTGGCCCGGGAATCCGCTAGAGTTCATGTCGTCACCGAGCGCGGCAGCGGGCGGTGGCGGCAGCTCCCGAGCACCGCCCCGGGAGAGGCACTGCGGACGTAGCTCAGTTGGTAGAGCACCACCTTGCCAAGGTGGATGTCGCGAGTTCGAGTCTCGTCGTCCGCTCGATGGGGGCCCCGCGGCCCCCGCACTGGTGGAGTGGCCGAGAGGCGAGGCAACGGCCTGCAAAGCCGTCTACACGGGTTCAAATCCCGTCTCCACCTCGGACGATTAGCTCAGCGGGAGAGCGCTTCCCTGACACGGAAGAGGTCACTGGTTCAATCCCAGTATCGTCCACTGAGGGCCCTCCGGGGTCCTTGTTCCGCGCGATTAGCTCAGCGGGAGAGCGCTTCCCTGACACGGAAGAGGTCACTGGTTCAATCCCAGTATCGCGCACGCGGCACACCGCACTGCGGACGATTAGCTCAGCGGGAGAGCGCTTCCCTGACACGGAAGAGGTCACTGGTTCAATCCCAGTATCGTCCACACCCCGAAGGGCCGGAGCCTGATGCTCCGGCCCTTCGCCGTGCCCCGCGCCGTCCTGCGGCCGGGAGGAGGGCCTGCCGGTCAGGAGGAGAACAGCATCCGGCTGAAGCTCTTGTGGCGGCCGTGGTGACCGTGATGGCCGTGGTGGCCGTGGTGCGGGGCTCCCCAGGCGGGAGGGGCCGGGTAGGGCTGGGCGGCGGGTCCCGGCGGGGGCGGGGCGGGCTGCGACCACTGCGACTCGAGGCGGGTGAGCGCCTCCAGCTCCCCGTAGTCGAGGAAGACCCCCCGGCAGCCGCTGCACTGCTCGATCTGGACTCCGCTGCGGTTGTAAGTCTGCATGTGCGCTCGGCACTTGGGGCACTGCATCGCGTCTCGCCTCCGTGGCGGTAGGGACCGTGTGACTGTGCAGACGCGCCGCGGGGGCGGATTGGATGCGTCCGCGCACCGGCCGGACCGGTGGGGCGGGCCGTCCGGGCGCACCAGCGTAGGGCCCGCGGGCTCCTCAGGACCCCGCGATGCGGGAACAGGCGTCGACCAGGGCCCGGTCGGTCTCGTCCGGCGCCCGCCCTTCGGCCTCGGCCCTGACCAGGGCACGGGCCGCCAGCTGGGCGGTCAGCGCCCGCGCGGGCGCGTCCAGCCGCGGCCAGGGGTCGGGGGGAGGGCCGCCCGCGCCGCCGGGGAGCGCGGTGCCGCCCGCGGCACGGTAGGCGTCGAGGAGGCGGCCGAAGTCCGCGGGTGCTAGCAGCCAAGTGGCGAACCAGGCCGCGGGGCGGGCCAGGTCCCAGGCCGGGTCGCCCAGGCCCAGATCGTCCACGTCGATGAGGCGCCAGGGGCCGTCGGGCGCCGGGTGCCGCACGAGTTGCCCCAGGTGGAGGTCGCCGTGGCAGAGGGCGTCCGCGCGCGGTGGCGGGGCCTCGTCGCGCGTCCACGCGGGCAGGCGGGCCCAGGCCGCCTCGACGGTCCGTACCGCGGCGGTGCGGCGGACGGTGCGGCGCAGTGCTTCCAGGGCTCGGGCCGCCTTGGCCGGGCCGCGCATCGGCGGGAGCGGGCCGGGCAGCGCGGCGGGCGGTACGGCGTGCAGGCGGGCGAGCAGCGTGCCGACCGCCTCCCAGGGGGCGGCCTCGGGTGCACCGGGGTCCACGGGGGTGCCGTAGGGCCACAGGCTCACCGGACGGCCGTCGGGCAGGGTGTCCAGAAGCCGCCCCTGCGGCCACCTCCCTGCTTCCGGGGCCCCGCTGCGCGGACCTCCGGCTACGGGCAGCGGTGCGAGCAGGACGCGGCTCAGCAGCGGGTGGGCGGCCACGCCCAGCCGGAGCGCGAGCCGGCCGGAGTCGCCGCCGGGGTCGTGCGCCTTGGCCACGACGCTTCCGCTGCGTACGACGGTGGCGTCGGCCCGCTCGGCCAGTACCACGGGGCGGGCGGTGCCGTCGGGGGCCGCGGCGCGGGCGGAGGCGGCCCGGTGCGCGAGGTGCGCCGCGAGATGTGCGGTGAGCGGTGTGTGCGCCACGGTGTCCCCGTCCGTTGCGGGCCCGCGGGCGCGGGCCGTGCGGCGGATCGTACGGCCCGTGACGGCGCGATGCCCGGGCAGTTCCCCGACTGCCCGGGCCCCGCGCCGTCCGCCGTACCCCCGTCCCCACGGGGTTGTGTGCCCGGATGTTCCGGGCTCGGGCCGCTCTCCCGAGCCCGGGGCCCTGTGTCAGAGCCCCAGCAGTCCGGCCACGGACGACGCCTGTGTGATCACCGCTTCCGCGCCGCCGAAGACGACGGCCAGCAGCACGGCAAGCGGAAGGACCATGACGGCGGCCACCAGCGGGTGGCGGCGGCCGCCCGGCCGGGTGCCGAGGGCGGCGAGATCCGCCAGGCGCCCACGTGTCCGTGCCGCCGGGCGCTCTGCTGTGTGCGCCATGGTTCCGCTCCTGTCGTGATCCGGGGCGGCGGGCGTCTGGCCTCGGGGGACGAGTGCTGCACCCGCCGCTTGAGGACAACACTAGGAGCGAGGGGCGCCTCCGGGCGTCATGCCCGCGTACCGAACGGGGGCCTCCCGCAGGATGACTCCGGCGCGCCCCGGGTACTCCCCAGGGTGGAGAACCGCCCTTCCGGGCCCGGGACTTCCCCGAGGGGAAACCCCGGGCGGACGGGCCGCGCCGCCGGTCAGCGCCCCGGCTCCTGCGCGGCGTCCTCCCGCGGCACCGGGTGCTCGACCAGGGCCAGCACCCGGTTGGCCATGAAGCGCGCGGTGCGCACCACCGTGCCGCTGCGGGTGACCTCGCTCACCTCCACCACTCCCCTGCGCACCTGCGTCTCCACGCGCCGACCCGCACGCGTGGCCGCCATCTCATAGGTACGGGTGGTGTCTCCGGCGTCCACCACGATCTCCACCCAGTCGCCCTTCATCGTGCGATCCCCCTTCCGGGAATGCCTGTCGGACGCCCCCTGAGCAGGGCTTTCCCCACCCCTGACTGCCGCGCGCCCACCACTTCAGTCTCCCACCGGGCACTGACAACAGGCATGGTCCGCATGCGCGGCCTGTCGGCGCGAAGGGGCCGCAGTCCGTAAGCTGTGGCACGTCAGAGGGACCGGGCAGTGCAGGGCCGCCCCACCGGGGCGGGACGGGCCTCCCGGCCGGAGGTATGGGGAAGGACATGGCGATGATGCGGCTCCGGCGCGAGGACCCGCGAGTCGTCGGCTCGTTCAGGCTCCACCGGCGGCTGGGCGCGGGCGGCATGGGCGTGGTGTACCTCGGCTCCGACCGGCGCGGGCAGCGGGTGGCGCTGAAGGTGATCCGGCCGGATCTCGCGGAGGACCCCGAGTTCCGCTCGCGCTTCGCACGCGAGGTGTCGGCCGCCCGCCGGATCCGCGGCGGGTGCACGGCCCGGCTGGTGGCGGCGGATCTGGAGGCGGACCGCCCGTGGTTCGCCACGCAGTACGTCCCGGGTCCGTCGCTGCACGACAAGGTGAACGAGGAGGGCCCGCTGCCCGCCGCGCAGGTCGCCTCGATCGGTGCGGCACTGGCCGAGGGGCTGGTGGCGGTGCACGAGGCCGGTGTGGTGCACCGGGACCTGAAGCCGTCGAACATCCTGCTGTCGCCCAAGGGCCCGCGCATCATCGACTTCGGCATCGCCTGGGCGACCGGCGCCAGCACCCTCACGCACGTCGGCACGGCGGTGGGCTCCCCGGGCTTCCTGGCGCCCGAGCAGGTACGGGGTGCGGCGGTGACCCCGGCGACGGACGTGTTCTCGCTGGGCGCGACGCTGGCGTACACGGCGACCGCGGACTCGCCCTTCGGGCAGGGCAGTTCGGAGGTGATGCTGTACCGGGTGGTGCACGAGGAGCCCCAGCTGCACGGTGTGCACGCGGCGTTGGCGCCACTGGTGAGGGCGTGTCTGGCCAAGGACCCGGAGGACCGGCCGAGCACACTGCAACTGTCGCTGCGGCTGCGGGAGATCGCCGCCCGGGAGGCGCGCGGGCTGCCGGAGGGCGCCGCCACGGGGGCGGCCGTGCGTCCGGCTCGGCCGGCCGGGAGGCGGGCCGAGCAGTACCTGCGGCAGCGCACCTCGCGCGACGGCAACCGCCCCTCGGGCGGCCGCGGCTCCCAGAGGGCTCCCGGCCGCGCGGGCCTCGCCGGACGGGACGGGACGGGCACGTCCCGGGGCCCGGTACCGCGCACACCGCCCCGCAACAGCGCCCGGCCGTCGGCCGGAGGACGGGCGGGCGGCACTTCGGGAGGGTCCTCGGCCCGGCGTCCGGTGCGCACCGCGGGCGGCACCCGGCCGGGTGCGCGGCGGCCGGCGAACCCTCGTCTGCTGCGTCAGCGCCTGGTGGTGTTCGTGACGGTGACGCTGCTGGTCGCACTCGGGATCGCGACGGCGCAGGGCTGTCAGGGGCCGGCGCGGGGGCTGGGGCGTTCCGCGGATCCGGCCGTCGGCGCCGCGGACTCGGGCGCGGCAGGGACCGGGGCCGGGACTGCGGCCGGGATCGGGGCCGGGCGGCCGGACGCCGCCGACTCCGCCGAGCGTCCCGCCCGTTGACGCTCCCTCACCCCTGCGCCTACAGCGCGCCGAGCGCGGACAGGACGGTCAGGCACAGCGGGAGGGCCGCGGCGAAGGCGCCGCCGGCGTGCAGCACGGCCTCGGGGAAGGGGCTGCCCGCGGCACCGGAGAGGATGCCCGCGACCAGGGCGACCAGGGCGGAGAACAGCACGGCGACCAGAACCCACAGGGCTCTGACCACCGGGGGGTGTGAGACGGGCTGGGTGCTCATCGGTCGTCTTCCTTCCCTTCGGAAGGACGGCCGGACCGAGTTCGAACGGCCTCAACCCGACCATCCTCTGGATGGGGCAAAGTCGAGGTCTGCACCCCCAGTACAGACCTGCGTTTCATCGACGTGAGCGGGCCGGGGCGGCGGTCGGCCCGCCGTCGGCCGCGCCGACCGAGTACTGGCGCGCTCACTTTATCACGCAGTGTCACGAGATGCCCGCTTTGGCGGACAGATGCGCCCGGACGGATTCACCCCGCGGCGGGACCGGTCGCGTAGAAGGCCACGGCCGCGGCCGCGGCGACGTTGAGGGAGTCGACGCCCGCGCTCATGGGGATCCGCACGGTCACGTCGGCGGCCGCGACCGTGGACGGGCGCAGGCCGTCGCCCTCGGAGCCGAGGATCAGGGCGAGCCTGGAGGGCCGGCGGGCCGCGAACTCGCCGAGGCCGACGGCGTTCTCGTCCAGGGCGAGCGCCGCCGTGACGTATCCCGCCTCCCGCAGCACCCCGACGTCCCCCGGCCAGGACTCCAGCCTGGTCCACGGCACCTGGAGGACCGCACCCATGGAGACCTTGACCGAACGCCGGTAGAGGGGGTCGGCGCAGTCCGGGGAGAGCAGCACCGCGTCCATGCCCAGCGCCGCGGCACTGCGGAACAGGGCTCCGACGTTGGTGTGGTCGTTCACGGCCTCCAGCACCGCCACCCGGCGCGCGTGCGCCAGCAGCTCCGCCGGGCTCGGGAGGGGCTTGCGGCGCATCGAGGCCAGGGCCCCGCGGTGCACGTGATAGCCCGTCACCCTCTCGGCCACCTCCGGGCCGACGCTGTAGACGGGCACCCGGGCCGAGGCGATCACGTCGCGCATCGCCTCGGCCCACTTGGGCGTCAGCAGCATCGACCGCATCTCGTAGCCGGCCGCGAGGGCGCGCCGGATGACCTTCTCGCCCTCGGCGATGAACAGTCCCTCCGCCGGTTCGCGCACACGCCGCAGCCGGACGTCGGTCAGGCCGGTGTAGTCGCCCAGGCGCGGATCCCCGGGGTCCTCGACGGTGACCGGGCCCCGGGCCGCCCCGGTCGCGCCTTCCGCCGCGGCGGTGCCCTCGTCCTCTCCCCCTGTCCCGGCCCTGCCGGTCTCCGGCGCCGTCACCGGCCGGTCTCGGCCCGGTTAACCCCGACCACCTCGCCGACGACGATCACCGCGGGCGGGCGCACGCCCTCCTCCTCGACCGTGCGCGCCGCGGTCGCCAGCGTGGCGTCCACCCGGCGCTGCCCGGCCATGGTGCCCTCCTGGACCAGGGCGACGGGCGTGTCCGGGGACCGCCCGTGCTCGATGAGGGCCTCGGCGATGGCGCCGACGCGCTCCACCGCCATCAGCATCACCAGGGTGCCGCGCAGCTTCGCCAGGGCCGCCCAGTCCACCAGCGAACGCGGATCGCCGGGGGCGACGTGACCGCTGACCACGGTGAACTCGTGGGCCACCCCGCGGTGCGTGACCGGGATGCCCGCGGCGCCGGGCACACTGACGGAGCTGGAGATGCCGGGCACCACGGTGACCGGGATCCCGGCCTCGGCGAGCGCCTGCGCCTCCTCCATGCCGCGGCCGAAGACGTAGGGGTCGCCGCCCTTGAGGCGCACGACGAACCTCCCGGCCTTCGCGTGCTCCACGAGTGCGGCGTTGATGGCCTCCTGGGCCATCGCCCGGCCGTAGGGGATCTTGGCCGCGTCGATCACCTCGACGTGCGGCGGCAGTTCGTCCAGCAGGTCGCGCGGGCCGAGCCGGTCGGCGATCACCACGTCCGCCTCGGCCAGCAGCCGGCGGCCGCGCACGGTGATCAGGTCCGGGTCGCCCGGGCCCCCGCCGACCAGGGCGACGCCGGTCCTGCGGGCGCGGTGCCGGGGGGCGGTCAGGGTGCCGTCGCGCAGGCCCTCGACCACGGCGTCGCGTACGGCTGCCGAGCGGCGCGGATCGCGTCCGGTGAGGACGGCGACGGTGACGCCCTCGCTGCGTCCGGTGGCCGGGGTCCAGGCGGTGGCGGCGTCGGCGTCGTCGCTGCGGACGCACCACACCCGGCGCTCCTCGGCCTCGGCGGAGGCGGCCGCGTTGGCCTCGGCGTCGTCGGTGGCGACGACCGCGTACCAGGCGCCGTCCAGATCGCCCGGCCGGTAGGCGCGGCGCTCCCAGCTCAGTTCGCCCGCCTCGGCCATGGCCTCCACCGAGGGGGTGGCCGAGGGCGCGATCAGCAGGACGTCGGCGCCCGCGGCCAGCAGCGCGGGCAGCCGCCGCTGGGCGACGGTCCCGCCGCCGAGGACGACCACACGGCGCCCGGTCAGGCGCAGGCCCACGGGGTAGGCGGGGTGCGCGGAGTGCTCGGACATGGCGGTGCGGCTCCTTGGAGGATCGCGGGCCGCTGCGGCGCTGGAGCGGCGGAAACGGGACTGGCTGCGGAGGGCAGCGGGTGCGGGCAGCGTACGACGCGGCGGCCCGCGCCCGCTGTGCCGCAGGTCACCGGAAGGGCTCGGGCCCTCCCGGCGGCCTGCGGGCGGTACGGCGGCGGGGCGCGTCAGTTCTTCTCGGTGACGCCCGCCGAGTCGAAGGTGGCGACCTCGTGCATGGCCCGGGCCGCGCTCTGCACCACGGGCAGGGCCAGCAGGGCGCCCGTCCCCTCGCCGAGCCTCAGATCGAGGTCGATCAGGGGGCGCAGGCCCAGCTTGGTCAGTGCCGCCACATGGCCGGGCTCCGCGCTGCGGTGACCGGCGATGCAGGCCGCCAGCGACTCGGGCGCGATGGCCCGCGCCACCAGGGCCGCCGCCCCCGCGCTCACCCCGTCGAGGACGACGGGGGTGCGCAGCGAGGCGCCACCGAGGATCAGCCCGGTCAGCGCGGCGTGCTCCAGCCCGCCGACCGCCGCCAGGACGCCGAGGGGGTCGGAGGCGTCGGGCCGGTGCAGCTCCAGGGCACGGCGCACCACCTCCACCTTGTGGGCGTGCATCTCGTCGCTGACACCGGTGCCGCGGCCGGTGACCTCGGCCGGGTCGGCGCCGGTGAAGACGGAGATCAGCGCGGCGGAGACGGTGGTGTTGGCGATGCCCATCTCACCGGTCAGCAGCGCCTTGTTGCCCGCCGCCACCAGGTCGCGGGCGGTCTCGATGCCCACCTCGACCGCGCGCAGCACCTCCTCGCGGGTGAGCGCGGGCCCGGTGGTGAAGTCCGCCGTGCCGGGCCGCACCTTGCGCGGCAGCAGACCGGGCGCGGGCGGCAGGTCCGCCGCCACGCCCACGTCCACCACGCACACCTCGGCGCCGACCTGGCCGGCGAAGGCGTTGCAGACCGCGCCGCCGGCCAGGAAGTTGGCCACCATCTGCGCCGTGACCTCCTGCGGCCAGGCGGTGACGCCCTGGGCGTGCACCCCGTGGTCCCCTGCGAAGACGGCGACGGCCGCGGGCTCGGGGATCGGCGGGGGGCACTGCCGGGCCAGACCGCTGAGCTGCGCGGAGATGATCTCCAGCATGCCGAGCGCGCCGGACGGCTTGGTCATCCGCTTCTGGCGCTCCCACGCCTCGCCGAGCGCCTTGGCGTCCAGCGGGCGGATGCCCGCCAGGGTCTCGGTGAGCAGGTCGTGCGGCTCCTCCGCGCCGGGCAGGACCCGGCGGCCGTAGGACTCCTCGTGGACGACCCAGGACAGCGGGCGGCGCTTGGACCAGCCCGCCTGCACCAGCTCGGGCTCGTCCGGGAAGGCGTCCACGTACCCGATGCACAGGTAGGCGACGACCTCCAGGTGCTCGGGCAGGCCGAGGACCCGGACCATCTCGCGCTCGTCGAAGAAGCTGACCCAGCCCACGCCCAGGCCCTCGGCGCGGGCCGCGAGCCAGAGGTTCTCCACCGCCAGGGCCGAGGAGTAGGGCGCCATCTTCGGCTGGGTGTGGCGGCCGAGGGTGTGGCGGCCGCCGCGGGTGGGGTCGGCGGTGACGACGATGTTGACCGGGGTGTCGAGGATCGCCTCGACCTTCAGCTCCCTGAACTGCTTGGCGCGGGCCCGGGGCAGCGACCGGGCGTACGCGTCGCGCTGGCGCATGGCCAGCTCGTGCATCGTCCTGCGGGTCTCCTCGGAGCGGATGAGGACGAAGTCCCACGGCTGGGAGTGGCCGACGCTGGGGGCGGTGTGGGCCGCCTCCAGAACGCGCAGCAGCACGTCGTCGGGGATCGGGTCGGAGCGGAAGCCGTTGCGGATGTCCCGCCGCTCGCGCATGAGGCGGTGCAGCGTCTCGCGTTCGGCCTCGTCGTACCCCGGGGCGGCGGGGGCGGGAGCGGGAGCCGCATCAGCGCCGGCGTCGGCACCGGTGTCCTCCGCGGCATCCTCGGCCTCCGCGGTACCGGCCGCCTCCGGCGTCCCGGGCTCGGGCGCCTGCCCGGCGGCGGGTACGACGGGCACGCCGTCGGCCGGCGGCTGCCCGTCGTCCTGGCGGGGGGCCTCGGCGGTTACCGCCACGGCCTCCATCACCTGCGGTCCGGCGCCGGGCACCGCCGCCACGGCGAGCTGCTGCTCGGGGGCGGGGGCGGGGGCCTGTTCGTCGCCGGTCCCGGCCTGCTCCGGAGCGGGGGCCCCGGCCTCGGGCTCCGGCTCGGCGGCCTCGGACTCGGCGGGGACGGGCTCGGCGGGTACGGGCTCGGACGGCGCCTGGACCGGCGCGGGTTCGGCCGAGGTGGGTGCGGTGGGTTCGGGGGCGGGAGTCTCGGCCACCGCCTCGGAACCGGGTTCCGCAGGGGCCGCCTCGGCTTCGGGCTCGGGCTCGGGCTCGGGCTCGGGCTCGGGCTCGGGCTCGGGCTCGGGCTCGGGCTCGGGCTCGGCAGAAGCATCCGCCGGGACCTCCGCCGCGACGGGCTCCCCGGTGCCTTCCGGGCTCTCCGGGAACTCCGGCGCTTCGGGGCCGGGCACCTGCTCGGCGGCGGACCGGGGCTGCTCCGCTTCCACGGCCTGCGGCTCGTCGGCGGTCCGCGGTCCGGGGTCGGCCGCGGTGGGCCCGGGTGCGGCGGCCTCGGTGACAGAGGGCTCGACGGCAGGCTGCTCGACGGCAGCGGCCTCGACCGCCTCCGCCGCCGACTCGGCCGCGGGCTCCGGCTCCGGCTCTGGCTCCGGAGCGGGCGCGGGAGCCTCCTGCGCCGGTGCCGGCACGGGCTCCTGAGGGTACGGCTCCACCGCCCCCGCCTCGGGCGCGAACTCCGGAGCGGGTGTCCGTGCCTCCGCGTCGGGCGCCTCACCGGCGTCCGGGAGGGGGGGCATCGCGGCCAGGTCCGGGCCGGGCAGCGGCTCGGTCGGCCATCCGGCCGTCGGCTGCACGGGAGCGGACACCTGTTCCGCCACCTGTTCCGGCGCCGGGGGCTGCGGCGCCCAGGCGCCCGGCTGCACCGGGTCCGACGGAAGCGTGCCGGGCTGCTGCGGTTCGGGCTGCGCGGCAGGGGCGGGCGCGGTCGCCCCGGGCACCTGCGGGGAGAACCCCTCCGGGGACGGTGCGGGCTGCGCCGCGGGCTCCTCATGGGCGACGTCGAAGTACTCGGGCCCCGTGGTCGGCGGTCCCGGCTGCCTCACGGGCATGCCCTGCGGGGGCGTGGGCGCCGGAGCCGCCGGGGCGCTGCTGCGGTCGGCGAGCGTGCGCACCACACCGGACTGCTCGGGCACGGGCGGCCCCAGGTGCAGCGGCCGGGGAGGCGTCGTGGCGGTGTGGGGCTCCTGCCCGTGGGGCGCCTGCCCGTGGGGCGCCTGCCCGTGGGCCGGCTGCGGGGGCGGCGCCGGGTACTGCCCGTATCCGTCCGACCCGCGCGGGCCGGGCACGGGGGCGGACGCGGGCGCCTGGGGCTGCGCGGACGCCGCCGCCTCGCCCCATCCCTGGGAACCGGGCAGCAGCAGATCGTCCTCGTAGCCCGATCCCACACCTTCGACCGGGCCCGCGAAGGTGTACGTGCCGGGTGCCGGTGTGCCCGGCTGCTCCGGCTGTCCGCCTGCGTTCTCCGGCTGCCCCTCGCCCGGGACCCGGCCGGTGTCAGTCATGCGTACCCCTCGCCCATCGGTAGTGCTCCTTCCAGCCCCAGCGGGCGCCCGCCGTGCCCCCGCCTGAACCATCCGGACATCGACAGACAAAGCGTCAACCCCGGCTGGCGGCACAACGGTCCATCAGCCTACCCGCCGCCGCACCCCGCGGGAGGCGGGGGTGGACGACTGGCCCCGGTTGGTCCGGTTCGTCTCGGGCGAGATCACATCCGGCTGCCGGACAGCAGGAAGACGACCGCGCGTTCGCGTTCCGTCCACTCCCTGGTGTCCAGTTCGAGGGACTGGATCAGGGCGCACTCCACGGCGTATCCGCCGTCCGCGAGCACCCGCCCGACGGCCTCGGCCTCGTCGCGGGTGGAGGCGTGTGTGACGATCCTCTCGGGCCTGCGGTCGGCGCAGGCGGCGACCGTACGCACCCCTCCCCCGCCGACGCGCACCACGTCGGGTTCGGGCAGCGCCTCCAGCGCCAGGGGCGCGATGCCGTGCACGGCCTGGAGCTGGACGCCGAAGCGCCGTGCGGCGGCGGACATCCGTGCGCAGGCCGCCGCGTCGCGCTCGACCGCGAGGACCGCGGCGCCGAAGCGGGCGGCCTCCACTGCGACGGCTCCGCTGCCCGCGCCGATGTCCCACAGCAGGTCACCGGGTCTGGGGCCGAGCCGGGCGAGCTGGGCGGCGCGCAACTGCGCGGAGTCCGCGGTCCCGGCGGGGGGCGCCTGGGCGTCCTGCCCGGTGTACTCGGCGGCCGGCAGGGCCCAACCCCGCACGGCGGGCGGGTAGTTCGGATCACGTCCGGCCAGCCATCCGCCCCGGTCCGCCGCGCCGGGTCCGGCCGCGGCGGCCGAACCGCCCACCACGATCACGACGTTGGGGTCGCGCCAGACGTGGTCGGCGGCCTTGTCGGAGGTCAGTACGGTGACCCGCTCGCGGTCGGTGCCCAGGGCCTCGCAGATGAAGAAGGTGCGGTGCACCCCCTCCAGCAGCAGGGCCAGTTCGGCGGGCCCGGCGCCGGGCGAGGTGAGGACGGCGACCTTGGTGTGGGCGCGGCAGACGTTGACGGCGCGGCGCAGGGTGCGGCCGTGGGCGACGACGATCTGCGCGTCGTCCCAGGGCATCCCCGCGCGGGCGAAGGCCGCGGCGACGGAGGAGACGGCCGGTACGACCTCGACCTCCAGGCCGTACTCGGGTGCGCGCAGGGCGCGGACGACGCCGAAGAAGCCGGGGTCGCCGTCGGCGAGCACCACCGCGGTGCCGCGGTGCCCGGCGATGCGGCGGGCGGCCGGCGCCACGCTGCCCAGCCGGATGCGCTCGGCACCGGAGGGGACCTCCGGGAGGGCCAGGTGGTGGGCGGCGCCGGCGACGAGGGTGGCGGCTCCGAGGGCGGCGCGGGCGGTCTCTGTCAGCGGCGAGCCGTCCCACCCGATCACGGTGACACGGTCGGCCATCGTCGGCTCTCTCCTGGCGCGTCGCGGGGCGGGGGCGGAAGGCGGTGCGGGAACGTGCGGGAACGTGCGCGGGTGTCGCGGTGTTGCTGTGTCGACGGGGCGGTGGGTCGCTGGGGCGGTGGGATCGACGCAGCGAGGTTACCGCGCCCGGCGCGGGGAGCCCGGCCGGGGCTTCGCGGCTCGGGCCGTACGCCTCGGGCCGTACGCCTCGGGCCGTACGCCTCGGGCTTGCGGGCCGTCAGCGCCAGTCGGGGTAGGCGGAGTAGCTCCCGGCCTCGGGGTAGGCGGAGTATCCGCCGGTGCCGGCCGCCTCGCCCGGTCCGTCCTCCAGGTCCTCCGGCAGCAGGCTCCACACGATCAGGTCGGTGCGGATGTCGGTCCAGCTCCCGTCCTCGGTTCGGGTCCGGGCTATCCAGGCGTTGCGCAGCACTCCCTCGCTGACGCAGCCGACCTTCTGGGCGACCTGCTGCGAGGCGGTGTTGTCTGCCGGGGTGCGTATCTCCAGCCGCTCGAACTTCCGGTCCTGGAACAGCCACTGGACGGCGGCGAGCAGCGACTCGGCGGCGTACCCCTCGCCGCGTGCCCAGGGGGCGATCACGTACGCGGCCTCGACGGACAGCACCCGCCAGTCGGCCTTGCGCAGATGGACGGTGCCGACCAGGCGCTGGGTGAGGAACTCGACGACGGCGAAGACGACGCCGCGTCCCTCGGCCCGCTCCGCGGGCGCCCCCCGGGCGATCCACTCCCGGGCGTGGTCCTCGGTGTAGGGGACGGGCGCGGAGGTCCAGGCGGTGACCAGTTCGTCGTTCATCATCTCGGTGAACGCGGGGGCGTCCTCGGTCTCGAGGGGACGCAGCACGAGTCGTTCCGTGCTGATCGAGATCTCCGGGAAGATGGATGTCATGCGCCGCTCCAGCCTGACGGGGTCGAGTGCACAGCATGCAGCATCGTCCCGGCGGCGTGCAGCGCGGGCCCCGGCCCCCCGCCGGGGCCCGGCTCACCGCCGTACCGGTGTCAGGAGGCGTCGGCCGCGGCCACCACCGAGCCCCGGTACTCCCGCTCGATGAAGTCGGCGACCTCCTCGGAGGCCAGCAGGTCGGCCAGCTTCCTCACCCGCGGGTCGTCCTCGCCGCCCTCCTTGACGACCAGGAGGTTGACGTAGGGGTTGCCCTCGGCCTCCTCCAGGGCCAGGGCGTCCTCGGCGGGCTCCAGACCGGCCTCGATGGCGTAGTTGCCGTTGACGACGGCGGCGTCCACGTCGTCGAGGGAGCGGGGCAGCGCGGCGGCCTCCAGCTCCTTGAACTCCAGGCCCTTGGCGTCGGCGATGTCGGAGAGGGTGGCGTCCTGCCCGGCGCCGTCCTTGAGCTCGATCAGGCCGTGGTCGTCCAGGAGCTTGAGGGCGCGGCCCTCGTTGGTGGTGTCGTTGGGCACCGCGACGGTGTCGCCGGCGCCGAGCTCGGAGGCCTTCTTCAGCGTGGAGGAGTACAGGCCCAGCGGTTCCAGGTGGACGCCCGTCACCGGCACCAGGTGGGTGCCCTGCTTGGCGTTGACGTCGTCCAGGTAGGGCTTGTGCTGGAAGTAGTTGGCGTCGACCTCGCCGTTCTCGGTGGCGGTGTTGGGGAGCACGTAGTCGGTGAACTCCCTGATCTCCAGCTTCAGTCCGGCCTTCTCGGCCAGGTTCTCCTTGACGAAGCCGAGGATGTCGGCGTGCGGGGTCGGCGAGGCCGCGACGGTCAGCGGCGCGTCGGCGTCCCCCGAGCCGCCGGATGCGGCGGGGTCGGAGTCGGTGCCGCAGGCGGCCAGCGAGAGGGCCAGCGCGGCGGTGGCCGCGGCGGCGGTGGCCCTGGTGCGGGCGGACCTGGTGATGGCGGACCTGGTGATGGCGGACCTGGTGATGGCGGACTTGGTGATGGTGCGCACGAAGAGTGCCTCTTTCCGTTCTGCGTTCTCCGGGGCTCCGGGGGATGCGGGGGCTCCGGTCGGTGCCGGACAAGGGGTCCGGCTTCCATGCGGGGGGTGGTGGTCGGGGGGTGGTTCAGGTGGTGCGCTCGCGGCGGGAGAGCAGGCGCACCGCGCCGTCGCCCAGGAGCTGCACGGCGGTGACGAGGGCGAGCAGCACGACGACGGTGGCCAGCATGAAGCCGGTCTCGAAGCGCTGGTAGCCGTAGGTGATGGCCTTGCTGCCCAGGCCTTCGGCGCCCACCGCGCCGGCCATCGCGGAGTAGCTGACGAGGGTGATGACGGTGGTGGTCAGACCGGCCACGAGGGAGGGCAGGGCCTGCGGCAGCAGCGCCTTGAAGACGACCGTGCCGGTACCGCCGCCCATGGACAGGACGGCCTCGACCAGTCCGTGGTCCACCTCGCGCACGGCCGTCTCCACCAGGCGGGCGAAGAAGGGGATGGCGCCGATGGACAGCGGCACCACGGCGGCCGTCGGGCCGATGGAGGTGCCGACGACCAGCCGGGTGAAGGGGATCAGGGCGACGACGAGGATGATGAAGGGCAGGGAGCGCCCGACGTTGACCACGATGCCGACGGCCTTGTTGACCGCCTTGTTCGCCAGCAGCCCGCCGCGGTCGGTGAGCACCAGCAGCACGCCGAGCGGGAGGCCGCCCAGGACGGTGACGAGGGTGGACCAGCCGACCATGTAGAGGGTGTCGACGGTGCCCTGGAGCAGGATGGGCTGCATCTCCGGCCAGGTCATCGGGTCTTCTCCACGGTCTCGGTGCTCTCGGGGGTCCTGGTGCTCTCGGGGATCTTGGTGCTCCGGGGGGTTCCGGGGCTCCCGGAGGGCCGGGCGGCCCCGGCCGCTCCGGGGAACTCGACGGTCAGCCCCCGCTCGCGCAGGAAGCCGATCGGTACGGCGTTGTCCCCGCGGGCGCCGGGCAGTTCGATCCGCATCCGGCCCACCTGGCGGCCGCCGATGGTGTCCATGGCGGCGCCGAGGATCGACACGTCGATGCCGTGGGTGCGCGAGAGCTGGGAGATCAGCGGCCGCCCGGTGCTCTCGCCGTGGAAGGTGACGTCCACGACGGTGCGCTCCCGGGCCGGCCCCGCCCCGGTCCCCGCCTCCCCGGTCGGGGGCGTCCCCCCGAGGGGGAACAGCTCGCGGGCCAGCTCGGAGCCGGGGGTGGCCAGCAGCCCCGATACGGTGCCGGACTCCGCGACCTTCCCGTCCCGCATCAGCGCGGCCGAGTCGCAGACGGTCTTGACGACGTCCATCTCGTGCGTGATGAGCAGGACGGTCAGGCCGAGCTGCCGGTTGAGGTCGCGCAGCAGGGCCAGGACGGAGCGGGTGGTCTCCGGGTCGAGCGCGGAGGTCGCCTCGTCGGACAGCAGCACCTTGGGGTCGCCCGCCAGTGCCCGGGCGATGCCGACGCGCTGCTTCTGGCCGCCGGAGAGCTGTGCGGGCCAGGAGCGGGCGTGGTCGGCGAGGCCGACCAGGCCCAGCAGTTCCCGGGCCCTGCGGGCGCGCTCGCGGCCGGGGACGCCGAGGATCTCCAGCGGCAGTTCGACGTTGCCCTGGACGGTCCGGGAGGACAGCAGGTTGAAGTGCTGGAAGACCATGCTGATGCGGCTGCGGGCCCGGCGCAGTTCGGCGCCGGCCCTCGGTCCGCGCCCGGCCAGGGCGGTGAGGTCCCGTCCGTCGACGACGACCGTGCCGGAGGTGGGGCGCTCCAGCAGGTTGACGCAGCGGATGAGGGAGGACTTCCCCGCTCCGCTGCGGCCGACGACGCCGAAGACCTCGCCCTCGCGGACGTGGAGGTCGACGCCGTCGAGCGCGGTCACGTCGCGGCCTCGGGAACGGTAGACCTTGGTGAGTCCCGTGGTGGTGATCACTGGGTGTCCATCACTGTCGAGTGCGCGGCGCGGGGGTACGGCGCCGGGCACGGATGTTCCTGACGAAAAGGGGTGGAACCCGCTGTCCGGAATCACGCCCGGGGCGGGCGGACGGCGGGCGAGCGCGGGGCCGAGCGCATCCGCGGCCCTCCGGGCGGACTGCCGGGAGGCGGAAGGCTCAGGTCTCGCTTCGGGGCGCGAGGCGGCTCAGGCGGGGGCCCTCAGCGGTCACACATTCGACACATGCGGCGAGCACCGGGCGTCATCGTCGCCTCGGTCGCACGGATGCGGCAGCTCGTCGCGGTCATGCGGAAGAGTAAAGCAGACCCCTGGCCTCTACACGTAAAAAACGGACGCCCCTGTCCGGATAGTGGACGGTCGGTGGTGTGGGGCACCCGTCGCGCCCACCCGCGGAAGGAGCCGCCCATCCGCCGCCACCTGCGCGGAAGCCGTTCGCGTGCCGCCCGGTGGACAGCCCGGCATGTGGTCAAGGCCACGGCCGGCAGGAGTCCGGGAAGGATCCGGAGGGACTTCGGGAGGGACTTCGGGAGGGGTCGTTTCGTCCGCGATGACGGGCTCGAATACAGTGCCGACATGCTCACCCCGCTGACGGTCGCGGTCGCCGTGGCCGCGCTCGCCCTGGCCGCCTGGTGCGGCTTCGCGGCCTACCGGGACCAGCCGACCAAGGACTGGCACTTCGCCGGCATGGCCGTGGTGACCGCACTCGCCCTGGTGCAGCTGGTCGTCGGCGTCGTACAGCTGGCGCGCGGCGCGAAGCCGGACGGCGGCACGGTGGTCTTCGTCTCCTACCTGCTGGGCGTGGCGGCCTGCGTGCCGGCCGTCGGCTTCATCTCCCTGGCCGAACGCACCCGCTGGGGTTCGGCGACGGTCGCCGCGGGCGCGGTGGTGATGGCCGTGCTCCAGGTGCGGCTGTACGACGTGTGGGGAGGCGGGCATGGCTGAGCCCTCGGGCCCTCCGGCGGCCTCGGGTCTGAACCGCGGTCCGGGCAGGCTGCTGGTCACGCTGTACGCGGTCTTCGCGGTCGGCGCGACCTCGCGCTCCGTCTACCAGCTCTCCACGCGCTTCCACGAGGCGCCGCTGGCGTACCTCCTCTCGGCGGTGGCCGCGGCGGTGTACGTGGTGATCACCGTCGCCCTGGTGCGCGGCGGCACGGGCGCCCGCCGGGTGGCGCTGGTGTGCTGCGCCGCCGAGCTGGCCGGGGTGCTGACGGTCGGCACCTGGACGGTGCTGGATCCGGCGGCCTTCCCCGACGCGACCGTCTGGTCGAACTACGGCCTGGGGTATCTGCTGCTCCCGCTGGTCCTGCCGGTGGTCGGCCTGCTGTGGCTGCGCCGCTCGCCCGCCGGGGCCGGGGCGGTCTGAGCGCGGAAGCGGTCCGGGCCGCCCGGGCGGCGCTGCGGCGACCGCCGCCCCTCCCCCGGCTCGGCGGCCCCGGTACGTGCTCGGGCCGCCCCGGCGGGTGTCACCGGGGCGGCCCGAGCGCGTACGGAATCCGTACCGGGCGCGTACCGGGCGCCGGTCAGGCGCTGGCGGCGTACGTCCGGGAGACCTCCCCGCCCGCCGGCGAGGACTGCGGCGCCTTCTCCAGGGTCACCATGCTCAGCCTCGAGGAGACCTGTTCGGTGGCCACCGGCGTGTAACCGAGCCTGCGGTAGAGGCGGATGTTGCCCTCGCTGCGGTGGCCGGTGGACAGCCGGTAGCGCCGGGCGGACCGCTCCCGCGCCAGCCGCTCCTCGACCGCGGACAGCAGCCTCCTGCCGAGCCCGTGCCGCTGCATGCGGGGGTGGACGATCAGCTTGCCGATCACGGCCGTGCCGTCGTCCTCGACACGGCCGCGTACCGAGCCGACGACCTCCTCGCCGAGCCGGGCCACGAGCACGCAGCCGCGGGCCAGTTCGGCGCGGAGGTCGTCGAGGGTCTGGGTGAGCGGCTCGATGCCGTAGTCGCCGTAGAGGGCGGCCTCGGACTGGTAGCACAGGTACTGCAGTTTGAGGATCTGCTCGACGTCTTCGTCCGTCGCCGCAGAGATGGTCACGCTCATTCCCATGTGCGCACGTCTCCCCATGTCTCGTCGCGTCCGGGCGCACATGCGGAACGAGGGTCGCGCGCCCGAACTGTCTGCCCTGATGACGCCGGTGGTTCACCGCACCCTTCCCCTGGTTCGGGGGGCGCAACCTCCGCCGTGAGCATTCTGCGCAGGCGATCGGTGCAACGGGAACGAATCGGTCCGGGACCGCCCTGTGAGATTCCCGACTCCCGGGCGGCTTGCCCGTGGGCGGGGTCCGGTGGGAGGGCGGAGACGGCGGCGCGGACCGCGCGTGCGCCACCCGCACGGGTGACCACCGCGGTCCGCGCCCTCGGGGCCGACGGGCCGGTCCGGCCGGCCGTCAGCCCCGGCGGAAGTCCTCGGCGGCCAGCAGGGCGGTGTCCGGCTGGTCGGTGAAGATGCCGTCGATGCCCGTCCCGAAGTACGCGCGCAGGGCGCCGAAGGCGTCCCCGTACGCGTCCGGGTCGGTGCCGCGGTGGAAGTCCGCGGGCAGGAAGCGGTTCTCGTTGCGCATGGTGTACGGGTGGAGCAGCAGCCCGCGGGCGTGGGC
Source organism: Streptomyces nanhaiensis (assembly GCF_046614825.1). Classification (NCBI taxonomy): domain Bacteria; kingdom Bacillati; phylum Actinomycetota; class Actinomycetes; order Kitasatosporales; family Streptomycetaceae; genus Streptomyces; species Streptomyces nanhaiensis. The sequence continues at coordinate 33,857 of NZ_JBKJFM010000014.1, read as the reverse complement.
GTCGCGCACCAGGGTGGTGGGCTCGCCCAGCCGCCCGTCCGCCCGCCGGGGGATGACGAGGTCGAGCAGCGGGCCGACGCCCTGGGCGAAGCCGGAGATCCACTCCAGCCCCTCGGGGGTGACGAGGTCGGCCACGGTGCGCGGGTCGCCGGCCTGCTCGAAGTCCCAGGGACGGGAGTCGGCGGTCCACAGCAGCACCACGCGCGGGGTCCTGACCAGCCGGCTCATCCGCTCCATGCTGGTCGGCTCGAAGGACTGCAGGAACGTGGGGGAGTTCGCGCGGTCCCGCCCGTAGCGGCGCAGCAGTTTCGCCAGCCGCTCCTCCAGGCCCAGGCCCAGTGCGCGGAAGTAGCTGGGGTGCTTGGTCTCGACGTGGAGCCAGACCGGGCGTCCGCGCCGGCGGCCCTCGCGCTCGGCCCAGCGCAGCACCTCCTCGAAGGACGGGACCGTCCAGCGGCCGTCGTAGAGGGTGTTGTCGGGGCGGGTGCCGGGGATGCGCTCGGTGGCGCGCAGCGTCTTGAGTTCGGCGAGGGTGAAGTCCTCGGTGAACCAGCCGGTGATCTCGGTGCCGTCCACCGTCTTGGTGGTCCTGCGGCCGGCGAACTCCGGGTGGTCGGCCACGTCCGTGGTGCCGGTGATGTCGTTCTCGTGGCGGCAGACCAGATGGCCGTCCCGGGTGGGCACGAGGTCCTGCTCGATGACGTCGGCACCCATGTCGAGGGCGAGTTGGTAGGCCCCCAGGGTGTGCTCGGGCCGGTAGCCGCTGGCACCGCGGTGGGCGATGACGGCGGGTGCCGGCAGGGCCGTACGCCCCCGGCCCGCGCCGCTTCCCCTCCCGCCGTCGGCCGCCGCCGCGGTGGCGGCCGGTCCCAGTGCCGCCGCGCCCGCGCCCAGCACCGCCGCGCCCAGCACGGTTCTGCGGTCCGGCCTCTGCGCCTGTCCCATGGGCTCTCCTCTCGCCTTCACACGCCTGTGACTGTCCCGCACCTGACAAGCAACGGAACCCGCGCATGGTAGGTGCGCGTCGCTTCACTGCGGGAGACCGCACACGAAACGTGGCGTGAACGGCTGACAAATCGCGCCATCACGGGGTATCCGTGTGACGAACCCGGCGCGCGCCCGCCGGTGACCGGCGAGTACCGTACTCACCTGCGCGGGTGCGCGCGCTGACCATCACGACCGGAGGGCACGTTGTCCCGTTTCCTGCTCATCAAGGCGCTGCTCGGCCCGCTCCTGCGCGTGCTGTTCCGTCCGCAGGTCGAGGGAGCGGAGCGGATCCCCGGCAGCGGCCCGGTGATCCTGGCCGGCAACCACCTGACCTTCATCGACTCGATGATCCTCCCGATCGTCGTCGACCGGCAGGTCTTCTTCATCGGCAAGGACGAGTACGTCACCGGAAAGAGCCTGAAGGGCCGTCTGATGGCGTGGTTCTTCACCGGCGTCGGCATGATCCCGGTGGACCGCGACGGCGGGCGCGGCGGGGTCGCGGCGCTGATGACCGGCCGCCGGGTGCTGGAGGAGGGCAACGTCTTCGGCATCTACCCGGAGGGCACCCGCTCCCCCGACGGCCGCCTGTACCGGGGCCGCACCGGCATCGCCAGGCTGACGCTGATGACCGGCGCGCCGGTCGTCCCGTTCGCGATGATCGGCACCGACCGTGTGCAGCCGGGCGGCAGCGGGCTGCCCAGGATCGGCCCGGGCCGCCGGATCACCGTCCGCTTCGGCGAGCCGCTGGACTTCTCGCGCTACGAGGGCATGGACCGCGACCGCTACGTGCTGCGGGCCGTGACCGACGAGGTGATGAGCCACGTGATGCGGCTGTCGGGCCAGGAGTACGTGGACGTGTACGCCACCAAGGCCAAGGCTGCCTGAGCCTCCGCCGGCGGTGCGCGGCGGCCCCTTCCCGGAACCGGCCGTTCCCTGAACCGGCCGTTCGCCCCCGCGGGTGGACCGCGTCCCCTCGGCGCCTTCCGGTTCACCCCTTCCGGGGGCGTAGCGGGAGGCAGCGCGGTCCATGCTTCCCCAGGACGCCGACAGACCTGGAGGAACACGTGCCGCGCTCGCCGAGGAACCACCGCTGGACACTGCGCGGGGCCGTCTGCCTGCCCGGCGGCGCTCCGCGGGACGGCCGGCCGCGCGGCGCGGCGGGCACGGGAGCCGAGGGCACGGACGCACAGGAGCGGCGGCTCACCCCCGCCGAGGCGCTGCGGCTGCTGCGCGAGGGGAACGCCCGCCGGGCCGGGAGGGGCGCGAGGGGCGCGAGGAGGGGAGGCGGCGGGTGCCCCGCCGCCCGGCGCCCCGTCGCCGCCGTTCTGGCCTGTGTGGACTGCCCGGTGCCACCGGAGACGCTGTTCGGCCAGGCGCCCGGGGCGCTGCTGGTGATCCGCACCGCCGCGCACACCCTGGACGCGACGGTCGAGGGCAGTGTCGAGTACGGCCCGGTGGAGCTGGGCGTGCCGCTGGTGGTCGTCCTGGGGCACGAGCACTGCGGAGCGGTGGCGGCGGCGCTCGAGTCGCGTACGGCCGGCACCCGGCCGCCGGCCCATCTGGCCGTGGCGGCCGCCCGGTTGGCGGCGGCCTGCCGGGACGGCTCGGGGGCGCCGGGCGACGCGGTGGAGAACACCGTCCGGGCGCAGACGGACCGGGTCGTCGCACGCCTGCGCGAGGACCCGGTCCTGCTGCCGCTGCTGCGGCGGGGCGAGCTGGAGGTGGTCGGAGCCCACTGCCGGGAGGAGACCGGCGAGGTGGAGTTCCCCGCCGGTCCCTGACAGGGGCCCGGCAGGGGTCCTGTCAGGAACCGGCGGAGACTGACGGGGTGGCAGGGGCCCGGCGGACGGTCAGCTCACGGCGCCCGGGCGGTCCTCCTCGGCCCACTCCCGCTGCCGGGCCAGGTCCTCCTTGACCTCGGCGAGCTGGACGGCGACGGCGGACGGCGCGGTGCCGCCCCGCCCGTCGCGGGAGGCCAGGGCGCCGGAGACGCTCAGCACGGTGCGGACCTCGGGGGTGAGGTGGGGCGAGATCCGCGCGAACTGCTCGTCGGTCAGCTCGTCCAGCTCGATCCCGGCGGCCTCGCAGACCTTGACGCACTCCCCCGCGATCTCGTGCGCGTCCCGGAACGGCACGCCCCGCTTCACCAGCCACTCGGCGACGTCGGTGGCCAGGGAGAAGCCGGCCGGGGCCAGCTCGGCCATCCGCTCGCGGTTGACGGTGAGGGTGGCCATCATCCCGGTGAAGGCCGGGAGGAGGATCTCCAGCTGGTCGCAGGAGTCGAAGACCGGCTCCTTGTCCTCCTGCAGATCGCGGTTGTACGCCAGCGGCAGCGCCTTGAGGGTGGCCAGCAGGCCGGTGAGGTTGCCGATGAGCCGGCCGGACTTGCCGCGCGCCAGCTCGGCGATGTCCGGGTTCTTCTTCTGCGGCATGATCGACGAGCCGGTGGAGAAGGCGTCGTGGAGGGTGACGAAGGAGAACTCCTTGGTGTTCCAGATGATCACCTCCTCCGCGATCCGGGAGAGGTCCACGCCGATCATCGCGGTGATGAAGGCGAACTCGGCGACGAAGTCGCGCGATGCGGTGCCGTCGATGGAGTTGGCGGCCGAACCGTGCTCGAAGCCGAGGTCGGCGGCGACGGCGCGGGGGTCCAGGCCCAGCGAGGAGCCCGCCAGCGCCCCCGACCCGTAGGGCGAGACGGCGGTGCGCGCGTCCCACTGCCGCAGCCGCTCGGCGTCCCGGGACAGCGCCTGGACGTGGGCGAGGACGTGGTGGGCGAAGAGGACCGGCTGGGCGTGCTGGAGGTGGGTGCGGCCGGGCATCGCCACGTCCGGGTGCGCCTCCGCCAGGGAGACCAGGGCCTCGTTCAGATCGGCGAGCAGGCCGCCGATGATCCGGGCGTGGTCGCGCAGGTACATCCGGAACAGCGTGGCGACCTGGTCGTTGCGGGAGCGCCCGGCGCGCAGCTTGCCGCCGAGTTCCGGCCCGAGGCGCTCCAGCAGGCCGCGCTCGAGGGCGGTGTGCACGTCCTCGTCGGCGACGGTGCCGGTGAAGGTGCCGTCGGCGACGTCGGCCGCCAGGCGGTCGAGGCCGGCGAGCATCCTCTCCAGTTCGTCGGCGCTCAGCAGCCCGGCCCGGTGCAGCACCCGGGCGTGGGCGCGCGACCCGGCGATGTCGTAGGGGGCCAGCCGCCAGTCGAAGTGGACGGAGGCCGAGAGGGCGGCCAGCGCCTCGGCCGGTCCGTCGGCGAACCGGCCGCCCCACAGCCGTACGTCGCCGCCTGCGGCGGGGGGCGGGGTCTGGGGGGCGTTGGTCATCGGTGCTCCTCGTGCGCTTGCCGGTCGTGCCGGGCGTGCTGGACGTGCCGGGCGGTGTCGGACGGTGCGGGGCGGTCCCGGACGGCGCCGGGCCCGGCGGGGACGGGAAGGCGCCCGCCTCCCCCACCACGGGCGGAGGAGGCGGGCGGTGTGCGGCTGCCGCGGGGGCAGGTTACTGCGCGAGGTCCCGCTTGGCCGCGATCTTGCTGCTCATGCCGAAGATCTCGATGAAGCCCCTGGACATCGACTGGTCGAAGGTGTCACCGGTGTCGTAGGTGGCCAGGTTGAAGTCGTACAGCGACTTGTGGGAGCGCCGGCCGGTGACGGTGGCCCGGCCGCCGTGCAGGGTCATCCGGATGTCGCCGGACACGTGCTCGTTGGCCTCCTCCACGAAGCCGTCCAGGGCGCGCTTGAGCGGGGAGAACCACAGGCCGTCGTAGACCAGCTCGCTCCACCGCTGCTCCACCTGCCGCTTGTAGCGGGCCAGTTCGCGCTCGACGGTGACGTTCTCCAGCTCCTGGTGGGCGGTGATCAGCGCGATGGCGCCCGGCGCCTCGTAGACCTCGCGGGACTTGATGCCCACCAGGCGGTCCTCGACCATGTCGATCCGGCCCACGCCCTGCGCCCCGGCCCGCTCGTTGAGCTGCTGGATGGCCTGCAGGACGGTGACGGGCCTGCCGTCGAGGGCCACGGGGACGCCCTTGTCGAAGGTGATGACCACCTCGTCGGCCTCGCGCGCGGTGGCCGGGTTCCGGGTGTAGTCGTAGACGTCCTCGATCGGCGCGTTCCAGATGTCCTCCAGGAAGCCGGTCTCCACGGCCCGCCCGAAGACGTTCTGGTCGATGGAGTACGGCGACTTCTTGGTGGTGGCGATCGGCAGGCCCTTGTCCTCGGCGAAGGCGATGGCCTTGTCGCGCGTCATGGCGTAGTCCCGCACCGGCGCGATGCACCTCAGCTCGGGGGCCAGGGAGGAGATGCCCGCCTCGAACCGCACCTGGTCGTTGCCCTTGCCGGTGCAGCCGTGGGCGACGGTGGTGGCGCCGTGCTTCCTGGCGGCGGCCACCAGGTGCTTGACGATGGTCGGCCGGGAGAGGGCGGAGACCAGCGGGTAGCGGTCCATGTAGAGCGCGTTCGCCTTGATCGCGGGGAGGCAGTACTCCTCGGCGAACTCGTCCTTCGCGTCGGCGACCTCGGCCTCGACGGCACCGCAGGCGAGCGCGCGCTTGCGGATGACGTCCAGGTCCTCTCCGCCCTGGCCGACGTCCACGGCGACGGCGATGACCTCGGCGCCCGTCTCCTCGGCGATCCAGCCGATGCAGACGGAGGTGTCCAGGCCACCGGAGTAGGCGAGTACGACGCGCTCGGTCACGAGGGGCTCCTTACGATGCATACGGTGACTAGTATAAGTATGCACTCCTCCGTATGGTTCGTCAAAGCACGCCTGGTCTCCGCGGAAAGCACAGGTCAACAGCCTTCCGGTGGTCCGCGGCACCTCGGTCGGCACGGCCGCGGGCGGCGTCCTCTCCCCGCTGCCGGTTCCCCTGCTCCCGTCGCACCCGCACCCGCCCCTGCCCCTGCGTCCGCGCCTGTCCCCCGCCTTCGGCTGTCCGGTCCGCGCCGTAATCACCGGGCACGTGCGCCCTCGCAGCGGCATGATGCCCGTGTGGGAAAGACATACGAACGCATCGACGGACGGCTGCGGGACTTCATCGAGGCCCAGCCCGTCTTCTTCACCGCCACCGCGCCGCTGTCCGGCGACGGCACCGTCAACCTCTCCCCCAAGGGGCTGAGGGGTTCCTTCGCCGTCCTGGACGAACGCACCGTCGCCTACCTCGACTTCGCCGGCTCCAACGCCGAGACCGTCGCCCATCTGCGGGAGAACGGCCGCATAACCCTGATGTGGTGCGCCTTCTCCGGCCCGCCGAACATCGTGCGCGTCCACGGCCGCGGGGAACCCGTCTTCCGCGACGACCCGCGCTGGGGGGAGCTGATCGGCCGCTTCCCCGGCATCGACCACTCCCGGCACGGTCTGCGCGCGATCATCGTGGTCACCGCCGAGCTGATCCGCGACACCTGCGGTTACGCCGTGCCGCTGATGACGTACGAGAGCGACCGCCCGCTGCACGGCTCGCGCTTCGAGCGCGAGACGGACGAGTCGCTGGACGCCTACTTCCACAAGAAGGAGCACGTCGCCACCAGCATCGACGGCCTCCCGGGCCTGCCGCTCCCCCTGCCGCCCACCCCCTCCTGACCGCCTGGCGGAACGTTCTTGCGGCCGGGGCCCCGGAAGGAGTTCCATCGGGCGGTGCGAACCGAACACATCAGCAGCGCCACGCCGGTGATCACCCGTCTGCCGGCCACCGAGATCCCCGCCGCGGCCCGGGAGCTGGCCGCCCTGCTCCACGACGCCGTCGAGGGCGGCTCCTCGATCGGCTTCCTCGCCCCGCTCGACCCCGCCGAGGCGGCGGCCTGGTGGGAGGGCCTGGCGCCCGAGGTCGCCGACGGCCGGACGGCCGTGTGGGCCGCCCGGAGCGGCGGCCGGATCCTGGGGACCGTGCAGCTCAGGTTCTGCGGCATGCCCAACGGCCGCCACCGCGCGGAGGTGGCCAAGCTGATCGTGCACCGGGACGCCCGGGGCCGGGGGCTGGGCCGGCGGCTGCTGGCCACGGCCGAACGGGAGGCCGCCGGCGCGGGGATCTCCCTGCTGGTGCTGGACACCCAGACCGGCAGCCCGGCCGAGCGCCTCTACCGCTCGGCAGGCTGGACCGAGGCCGGCACGATCCCCGACTACGCCGCGGACACCGAGGGCGTGCTCCGGCCCACGACCCTCTTCCACAAGAAGCCGCTCTGACCCGGCGGGCGGCGGACACCGGGCGCGCGACCGCCCGCCGGTCCGCCGTCCACCGGCTGGTTCCGCGCGGCGGGCGCCGCTAGCGTGACGGCGGGTTCGATCATGGCGTTCGCCGGGACCGGCGGGACCGCCGCGACCGCACGCCCCACCACCTGCGAGCGACCCTGCGAGGAGCACCCATGTTCAGCACCCCTCTCGGCGACGGCGCGGAGCTGTGCCCCCTGGAGCCGTGGCAGGCGGCGGAGCTGGCCGCGTACACCGACCGGGTGCGCGACCATCTGGCGCCCTGGCTGCCGTGGGCGCACATCGTCACCGACACCGCCTCGGCCCGGGCCTTCCTCCAGCGGTACGCCGACAAGCAGGCCGCCGACGAGGGCCGGATCTACGGCATCCGGCTCGACGGCGAGCTGGTGGGCGGCATGCTCTTCCGGCTGTTCAGCGCCTCCGAGGGCTCCTGCGAGCTGGGCGCCTGGCTGGCGCCCGGGGCCCAGGGGCGCGGGCTGGTGACGACCGCCGCCCGGCGCATGATCGACTGGGCGGTCGGGGTGCGCGGCCTGGCGCGGGTGGAGTGGATGGTCTCCCCCGACAACCGCCCCAGCATCGCGGTGGCCCGGCGGCTGGGCATGACGCACGAGGGCACGCTGCGCAGCGTGTTCTCCATGGGCGGCCGCCGTCACGACCTCCAGGTCTGGGCTCTGCTGGCGCACGAGTGGCAGACCGCCGCCGGACACGGCGCGCACGGCTGACGGAGCGCACGGCTGACGGAGCGCATCCGGCGGTCACCGGACCCCGGAACCCGTCAGGTGGCGTTGCCCTGGTGGGAGTTCTTCTGCGCCAGCCGCAGCAGATGGTCGGCCAGGGCCTGCCCGCCGGTGGGGTGGCGGCTGATCAGCAGCAGGGTGTCGTCGCCCGCGATGGTGCCGATGATGTCGTGCACCTCCGCCTGGTCGATGGCCGAGGCGAGGAACTGGGCGGCGCCGGGCGGGGTGCGCAGCACCACCAGATTGGCCGACGCCTCGGCCGAGATCAGCAGTTCGCCGGCCAGCCGCGCCATCCTCGCCTCGCTCGCGGACTCCCCCAGCGGGGCCCGGGGCGTGCGGTCGCCGCCCTCGCCGGGGACGGCGTAGATCAGCTCGCCCCCGGTGTTGCGGATCTTGACCGCCCCCAGCTCGTCGAGGTCCCGGCTGAGCGTCGCCTGGGTGACGCTCAGCCCGTCGTCGGCGAGCAGCTTGGCGAGCTGGCTCTGGGACCGGACCGGCTCGCGGTTCAGGATCTCCACGATCCGGCGGTGCCGGGCCGTACGCGTGTGGGGTACGGCCGGGCCGCCGTGGTTGCCGCCCTGCGCCTGCGCCTCGGTCATCGTCTCGTCAGTCTCCGGCTCGTCGGGTCCCGTCGACGGCGTCGAGGACGGCGGGGAGGGACCGGACCAGCGCGTCCACCTCGGCTTCGCCGATGATCAGCGGTGGTGCCAGCCGGACGACGTCCGGGCCGCACGCGTTCACCAGGAAGCCCGCGTCCTGGGCAGCCTGCTGCACCTGGGGTGCGACGGGTTCGGTCAGTACGATACCGAGCAGCAGTCCGGCGCCGCGGACGTGGTCGACCAGCGGGTGTCCCAGCGCCCGGACGGACTCGCGCAGCCGGCTGCCGATCCGCTTGACGTGGTCGAGGAGGCCCTCGGAGGCGATGGTGTCCAGGACGGCGAGCGCCGCCGCGCAGGAGACCGGGTTGCCGCCGAAGGTGGAGCCGTGGTGGCCGGGGCCCAGCAGTTCGGCGGCCTCGTCGAAGGCGACCGTGGCACCGATGGGCAGTCCGGCTCCCAGACCCTTGGCGAGGGTGACGACGTCGGGCCGCACCCCCTGCGCCTGGCAGGCGAACCAGTGCCCGGTGCGGCCGATGCCCGTCTGGACCTCGTCGAGCACCAGCAGGGTGCCGGTGGCGGCGGTGATCTCGCGGGCGGCGGCCAGATAGCCCTCGGGCGGGACGACGACGCCGTTCTCGCCCTGGACCGGCTCGACGATCACCAGGGCGGTCTCCTCGGTGACGGCCGCCCGCAGCGCGTCGGCGTCACCGTAGGGGACGTGGGTGACCTCGCCGGGCAGCGGCAGGAAGGGATCGCGCTTGGCGGGCTGACCGGTCAGCGCGAGGGCGCCCATGGTGCGGCCGTGGAAGCCGCCGGCGGTGGCGACCATGTGCGTCCGGCCGGTCCGGCGGCCGATCTTGAACGCCGCCTCGACGGCCTCCGCCCCGGAGTTGGAGAAGTAGACGCGTCCGGGACGGCCGAAGAGCTGGAGCAGCCGTTCGGCCAGGGCGACCGGGGGTTCGGCGACGAAGAGGTTGGAGACGTGGCCGAGGGTGGCGATCTGCTCGGAGACCGCGCGGACGACCGCCGGATGGCCGGTGCCCAGCGAGTTGACGGCGATGCCCGCGACGAAGTCCAGGTACTCCCTGCCGTCGGCGTCCCACAGCCGGGCGCCCTCGCCGCGGGTGATCGGGATGCGGGGGGTGCCGTAGTTGTCCATCAGCGCGCCCTGCCAGCGCCGGGTGAGACCGGTGTTGCCGGCTGTGGTGGCGGTGTCGTTCATGCCCGCTGCTCCTTCTCCGCCGCCGTCTCCCGCACCGCGGCCCCGTCCGTCACGTCCTCGTCCGGGGCGGTCCTGTCCGATGCGGTTCCGTCCGGCACGACCATGGTCCCGATCCCCTCGTCGGTGAAGATCTCCAGCAGGATGGAGTGCTGGACGCGCCCGTCGATGACCCGGGCGGTGTTGACGCCGTTGCGCACGGCGTACAGGCAGCCCTCCATCTTGGGCACCATGCCGCTGGCCAGGTCCGGCAGCAGCCTCTCCAGTTCGCTCGCGGTCAGGCGGCTGATCACGTCGTCGCTGTTGGGCCAGTCCTCGTAGAGGCCCTCGACGTCGGTGAGCACCATCAGCGTCTCGGCGCCGAGCGCCGCGGCGAGGGCCGCGGCGGCGGTGTCGGCGTTGATGTTGTAGACGTGCCCGTCGTCGGCGCTGCGGGCGATGGAGGAGATCACCGGGATGCGGCCGTCGTCCAGCAGGGCCTGGACGGCGCCCGCGTCGACCTCGGTGATCTCGCCGACGCGGCCGATGTCCACCTTCTCGCCGTCGATGTGCGCGTAGCGCTTGGTGGCGGTCAGGGTGTGCGCGTCCTCGCCGGTCATGCCGACGGCGAGCGGGCCGTGCCGGTTGAGCAGACCGACCAGTTCGCGCTGCACCTGGCCGGCCAGCACCATCCGCACGACGTCCATGGCCTCCTCGGTGGTGACCCGCAGCCCGGCCTTGAACTCGCTGACCAGGCCGAGCCTGTCCAGGTGGGCGCTGATCTGCGGGCCGCCGCCGTGGACGACGACGGGCCTGAGGCCCGCGTGCCGCAGGAAGACCACGTCCTGGGCGAACGCGGCCTTCAGGTCCTCGTCCACCATGGCGTTGCCGCCGAACTTGACGACCACGGTCTTCCCGTGGTGGCGGGTCAGCCAGGGCAGCGCCTCGATGAGGATCTGGGCCTTGGGCAGGGCGGTGTGCCTACGTGTGCTCATGACGAATAAGCGCTGTTCTCGTGGACGTAGTCGGCGGTGAGGTCGTTGGTCCAGATGACGGCGGACTCGCCGCCCGCCGCCAGGTCGGCGGTGATGCGGACCTCGCGGTAGCGCATGTCCACCAGCTCGCGGTCCTCGCCCACCGAACCGTCGCGGCAGACCCACACGCCGTTGATGGCGACGTTCAGCCGGTCGGGCTCGAAGGCGGCGGAGGTGGTGCCGATGGCGGAGAGCACCCGGCCCCAGTTGGGGTCCTCGCCGTGGACGGCGCACTTGAGGAGGTTGTTGCGGGCGATGGAACGGCCCACCTCGACGGCGTCGTCCTCGCTCGCCGCGTTCACCACCTCGATCCGGATGTCCTTGGAAGCACCTTCGGCGTCCCGGATCAGCTGCTGCGCCAGGTCGTCGCAGACGGACCGCACGGCCTCGGCGAACTCCTTCGCCTCCGGGGTGGTCCCCGAGGCGCCGGAGGCGAGCAGCAGCACGGTGTCGTTGGTGGACATGCAGCCGTCGGAGTCGACGCGGTCGAAGGTGGTGCGGGTGGCCTCGCGCAGCGCGGCGTCCAGTCCCGGGGCGTCCACGTCGGCGTCGGTGGTGAGGACGACCAGCATGGTCGCCAGCCCGGGGGCGAGCATGCCCGCGCCCTTGGCCATACCGCCCACGACCCAGCCGGCGCCCTCGGCGACGGCGGTCTTGTGCACGGTGTCGGTCGTCTTGATCGCGATGGCGGCCTTGTCGCCCCCGTACGCGGAGAGCTCCTTCGCGGCCTCCTCGATCCCCGGCAGCAGCCGGTCCATCGGCAGCCGCACGCCGATCAGGCCGGTGGAGCAGACGGCGACCTCGCCGGCGCTGTGGCCGAGCACCTCGGCGGCCTTCTCGGCGGTGGCGTGGGTGTCCTGGAAGCCGAGCGGGCCGGTGCAGGCGTTGGCGCCGCCGGAGTTGAGGACGACCGCCGAGACCTGCCCGCCCTTGAGGACCTGCTCGGTCCAGAGCACGGGGGCGGCCTTGACCCGGTTCGAGGTGAACACACCGGCGGCGGCCAGACGCGGCCCGGTGTTGACGACCAGAGCCAGGTCGGGGTTGCCGTTGTCCTTGATCCCGGCGGCGATCCCCGCCGCGGTGAATCCCTTGGCCGCGGTCACGCTCACGGTGTCTCTCCGTTCTCTTCTCCGCCCACGCGGCACAGCGCGGGCATCGTCGCCGACAGCGGACCGGCAGCCGCGCGTGCGCCGCTCACGGTGTCTCTCCGTTCTCCCCCTGTGCCTTCGGCACGGTGGTACCCCCATCTCCGCCCACGCGGCACAGCGCGGACATCGTCACCGACAGCGGACCGGCAGCCGCGCGTGCGTCCCCGGCCACCGCCGGGAGGTGCCCCCGGTTCACGGGGCGACCCCGGTGACGGGGAGGCCGGTCTCCTCGGGGATGCCGAGGGCGATGTTCATGCTCTGCACCGCGCCGCCCGCGGTGCCCTTGGTGAGGTTGTCGATGGCGCTGACGGCGATCACGCGGTCCGCGGCCTCGTCGTACGCGACCTGGACCAGCACGCTGTTGGAGCCGTACACGGCGGCGGTGGACGGCCACTGGCCCTCGGGCAGCAGGTGGACGAACGGCTCGGCGGCCAGCGCCTTGCCGTACGCCTCGCGCAGCCGGTCGGCGGTCAGGCCGGGCCGGGCCTTGGCGGTGCAGGTGGCCAGGATGCCCCGGGACATCGGGGCGAGGGTCGGGGTGAAGGAGACGGTGACCGGTTCGTCCGCGACGGCCGAGAGGTTCTGGGCCATCTCCGGGGTGTGCCGGTGGACGCCGCCGACGCCGTAGGGGCTCATCGAGCCCATCACCTCGCTGCCCAGCAGATGGGGCTTGGGCGCCTTGCCGGCCCCCGAGGTGCCGGTGGCCGCGACCACCACCACGTCGGGCTCGGCCAGCGAGGCCGCGAACGCCGGGAAGAGCGCGAGCGTCACGGCCGTCGGGTAGCAGCCGGGGACCGCGACGCGCCGGGACCCCGTCAGCGCGTCGCGTGCCCCCGGCAGCTCGGGGAGGCCGTACGGCCAGGTGCCGGCGTGCGGCGTGCCGTAGAAGCGCTCCCAGTCCCCCGGGTCCCCCAGCCGGAAGTCGGCGCCGCAGTCGATGACCAGCGCATCGTCGCCGAGCTGCTCGGCGACGGCCGCGGACTGGCCGTGCGGCAGGGCGAGGAAGACCACGTCGTGGCCGCTGAGCGCCTCCGCCGTGGTGACCTCCAGGACACGGTCGGCCAGCGGCGGCAGGTGCGGCTGGAGCGCGCCCAGACGCTGCCCGGCGTTGGAGTTGCCCGTCAGCGCCCCGATCTCGACCTCGGGGTGCCCGGCCAGCAGGCGCAGGATCTCGCCCCCCGCGTAGCCGCTCGCTCCCGCCACCGCCGCTCGCACTGCCATGGAATCCTCCTCATCGATGGCATGACTATACGCACATCGACAGTTTTATGCAATGGACTCGTGCGGCGGCGAGGACCGCGGGGAGCGGGCCCGGGAAGACGTACGGCCCGCCGGCCGGTCGCAAGGACCGGTCGGCGGGCCGGGGAAGTACGCGGCCGGGGCCGCGGGTACGGTGCGGTGCGGCGTCACACGGGCGCCGCGGGGGCGGCCGGGGCCGGGATCGGGAGCGCGGCGGGCGGGATCAGTCGCCCTGCTCCGCCTTCCGCTCCTTCAGGCGCGCCGCCTCCTTGCGGACCTCGGCCTGGGTGGCGCGCTCCTTCCGCAGCCACTCGGGGTTCTCCGCCTTCAGCGCCTCGATCTGCTCGGTGGTCAGGGGCTCGGTGATCCCGCCGCGCGCGAGCCCCGAGTTGGAGACGCCCAGCTTCGCCGCGACCACCGGACGGGGGTGCGGTCCGTTGCGCCGCAGCTCCCGCAGCCACTCGGGCGGGTCGGTCTGCAGCGCGTTCAGTTCCGCGCGCGAGACGACGCCCTCCCGGAACTCGGCGGGGGTGGCCTCGAGGTACACACCCAGCTTCTTCGCCGCGGTGGCGGGCTTCATCGTCTGGGCGGTCTGCTGCGACTTCATGGGGTCCAGGGTATCGAGCGCCCACGGCTCCTCCCGCCACCCGGCTCCCTCGCCGCCCGGTAGCCTGGCTCGGTGAACGGCTCGGAAGCATCCCCCTCGTTCCGGCTCGCGTACGTCCCGGGAGTGACGCCCACCAAGTGGGTGCGGATCTGGAACGAGCGCCTGCCCGGCATCCCGCTCGACCTCGTCCAGGTGCCCGCCGCCGAGGCGTCCGGCGTGCTGCGCGACGGCGGCGCCGACGCGGGTTTCCTGCGGCTGCCCACCGACCGGACGGATCTCAGCGCGATCCCCCTCTACACCGAGACCACGGTGGTGGTGGTCCCCAAGGACCACCTCGTGACAGCGGCCGAGAAGGTGTCCGCCGAGGAACTGGCCGACGAGATCGTGCTGCACCCCCTCGACGACACCCTGGACTGGGAGCGCCCGCCGGGACGGCCCGCCTTCGAGCGCCCCGCCACGACGGCTGACGCGATCGAGCTGGTGGCGGCGGGGGTGGGGCTGCTCGTCGTCCCGCAGTCGCTCGCCCGCCTGCACCACCGCAGGGACCTCACCTACCGGCCGGTCACGGGCACCCCCCAGTCGCGCGTCGCGCTGTCGTGGCGGGAGGACCGGACCACCGATCTGGTGGAGGACTTCATCGGGATCGTCCGGGGGCGGACCGTCAACAGCACCAGGGGCCGCCGCCCCGCCGCCGAGGAGACCGAGCCGGGCAAGCAGGGGAGGGCGAAGCCGAAGCGCCCGGACGGGGGCGGCGCGCGGCGGAGGTCCGCGGCGGGCGGGCAGACCGGCCGGACCGCCCGGCGCGGCTCCGGCGGCGCCAAGGGCTCCGGCGGTTCGAAGGGCTCCGGGGGCGGCAGGCGCGGCAGGCCCCGCCGCGGGTCGTAGCGTCTCAGCGGCGTCCCCGGCGCACCTCCGCGGCCACCGGAGGCGAGCCCGGGTGGCGGGCTTGCGGTTGACGCCGCGTAAACCCCTAGCGTCGTCCTCACCGACCGAACCACGGGGGACCCGGAGGCCACTGGCGATGGAATGGTCCATTCAGGAGATCGCCCGCTCGGCCGGGACCACCAGCCGCACCCTGCGCCACTACGACGCCGTCGGGCTGCTGCGTCCCAGCCGGGTCGGGCACGGCGGGATCCGCTACTACGACGAGCGCGCGCTGGTGCGGCTCCAGCGGATCCTGCTGCTGCGCGAACTCGGCCTGGGGCTGGCCGCCATCTCCGAGGCGCTCGACGGGCAGCGGGACGCGGCCGCCGCGCTGCGCACCCATCTGGAACTGCTCGAACGGGAGCGGGAGCGCCTGGGCCGGCAGATCGAGTCGGTACGGAAGACGTTGACCAGATTGAAAGGAGGCGAGCCCCTGATGCCCGAGGAGGCTCTCGACGGTTTCGACCACACCAGGTACAAGGACGAGGTGATCGAACGCTGGGGCCGCGACGCCTTCGAGCGTGGCGACCGCTGGTGGCGCTCGCTGACGGAGGACGACAAGAAGTCCTTCCAGCAGCGCCAGGCCGACATCACCACCGACTACGCCCGCGCCCACCGGGCCGGTCTCGCGCCGGACGGCGACGAGGTGCTCGCGATCACCCGGCGGCACTACGAGTGGGTCTGCGGCGGCTGGCAGGGCAGGCGCCCCAGCGCGGAGCAGTTCGCCGGGCTCGGGCAGATGTACGTCGACGATCCCCGCTTCACCGCCGCCTACGACCGTTACGGCGAGGGCACGGCGGTCTTCGTCCGGGACGCCATGAGGGCCTACGCCGAGCGCGAGCTGTAGGGGTTCCGGCTCCCGGGAACGGCGCCTTCGGGGCGCGGTCCCGGGAGCCGGAGGCCGTCAGCGGTCCATGGCCAGTGTCCAGTCCCCCGCCCACCCGGCCAGGGTGACCGACGACAGCGGCCGGACGTCCACGCGCCAGTAGGTGTGCGGCGGCGCCTTCAGCGCGTACACCGCGGCCGCGCGCAGCACCGTCGGTTCGACGACCGCGGCGATCAGGGTGTCGCCCTCGCCGCCCGGCCGGGTGTCGAGCCAGTCTCCGACCCGCAGGATGAAGGAGAACAGCGACTCCCCGCCGTGCGGGGTGGCGTGGGGGTCGGCGAGCCAGGCGTCCACGGCCCGCGGCTCCCTCGCCGCGACCTCCTTGAAGGTGTGCCCGCGCCACCGGCCCATGTCGCACTCGCGCAGCGCGGGCTGGGCCAGCGGCCGCATCCCCAGTACGTCACCGGTCTCCCGGCAGCGCATGGTCGGCGAGCAGTAGCGCAGCTCGGCGCCCGCCAGATGCGCGTACGCCGGGATGGCCCGCTCGGCCTCCCGCCACCCGGCGGCGTCCAGGGGACGGTCGTCCTCGAAGCGCGCGTCCAGCAGGGATGAGCTGCGGGCGGCGGCGAGCAGCGTGATCCGCAGGTGCATTACCGGATGGTAGAACCATGAACCGGATTGTTCGACGGTCGGGCACGGACTGTTTTCGGACGTATGCCCGGATCACCGGGGGATCAGCGCCATCAACCGCCCGGGTTCCGCCGGCGGGCGGAAGCCGAAGCCCCCGTAGAGGCCGTGCGCGTCCTGCGTTGCCAGCAGCACCCGTCCGAGTCCGTACGGCTCCAGCTCCGCGAGCGCGGCTCCCACCAGCGCCTTCCCCATGCCCCGGCCGCGGGCGGCGGGGGCGACGTAGACATCGCACAGCCAGGCGAAGGTGGCCCGGTCGGTGACCACCCGCGCGTAGCCGAGCTGCTCGCCGGTGGCCCTGTCGTACGCCCCGAGGTTGAGCGAGCCCGCGATGGCCCGGTCCTGCTTCTCGCGGCTGCGGCCGAGCGCCCAGTAGGCGTCGGTGGACAGCCAGTGGTGGACGCGTGCGGCGTCGAGGCGGGCGGGGTCGGCGGAGATCTCGTACGGGGTGCTCATGGCGGGAGAGCCTGGCAGCCGGTGTGCGGGCCGTCGACCGGTTTTACCCGGCTCTCCCCTCCGCCTCCCCGCCTTCCCCGCCTTCCCTGCGTTCTCTGCGTTTCCGCGCTCGCAGGCGTCCGGCCCCTCTCCGCCCCTAGAATCGTGACCAAAAGGATTTTTCTTCTCGATACGGACAGAAGGAGACCGCCGATGCAGGCGAACGTGGGCGACCTGCTGCTGGTCCACGGCAGGTTCGTGGGGCAGCACGAGAGGGTCGCGGAGATCATCGAGGTACTGGGGACGAACGGCGAGCCGCCGTACCGGGTCCGCTTCGAGGACGGGCACGAGACCGTGATGTCGCCGGGGCCCGACTCCGTGGTGCGGCACCACGGCGAGCCCCTGCTGGAGCACGGCGAACCCCGGCGCCGCTGACGCCGGGGCCGCATGCCGGACCGAAGGAGGCAGGCAGAAGGGGGACCGCTGCGGGAGCCCGGCTAGCGGGGCGGCCGCACCGGACGGCCGTAGTGGTCCTCCACCACCCGGCTCATCGCCCCGATCGGGTCCGCGGCGACGTGCTTCGCCGAGAAGTAGGCGTTGCCCCGGACCTCGGGGTAGCGGCCGCAGAGCGTCAGGTGGCGGGAGAGTTCGGCCGGGTCGTGCCAGGCCGGACCCTGGGCCGGATCACCCGCCTTGTAGAGCGCCTCGCCGATGTGGAGTTCGACGCCGGTGCCCCGCACCACACCGGCCCACCAGGGCACCAGTTTCGCGTAGTCGGCGGCCGCGAAGCCGATGTTCCAGTACACCTGGGGCACGATCTGGTCGATCCAGCGCTCGCGCACCCACTTGCGGGTGTCGGCGTACAGGTCGTCGTACGTCTGCACGCCCGCGCGGGTGTCGGAGCCCTCCGGGTCGGTGCCCGCGTTGCGCCACACGGCGAAGGGGCTGATGCCGAAGCGCACGTGCGGCTTGGTCCGCCTCAGGCGCAGCGCGGTCTCCCGTACCAGCTGGTCGATGTTGTCGCGCCGCCAGTCGGCCCGGTCCTCGAAGGCGCCGCCGTGGCGCTCGTACGCGTCGTCGTCGTCGAAGACCTGGCCCGCCACCGGGTACGGGTAGAAGTAGTCGTCCCAGTGCACGCCGTCGACGTCGTAGCGCTCCACCGCGTCGAACATCGCGTCCTGGACGAAGGCGCGCACCTCGGGCAGCCCGGGGTTGTAGTAGAGCTTGCCGCCGTAGGGCACCACCCACTCCGGATGGCGGCGCGCGGGGTGGGAGGCGGCCAGCCGCGCGGGGTCGGCGTGGTTGGCCACCCGGTAGGGGTTGAACCAGGCGTGCAGCTCCAGCCCGCGCCGGTGCGCCTCGCAGACGGCGAAGCCCAGCGGATCCCAGCCGGGGTCCTCGCCCTGGGTGCCGGTGAGGTACTGCGCCCAGGGTTCGTACGGCGAGGGCCACAAGGCGTCCGCGGTGGGCCGCACCTGGAGGAACACCGTGTTGAGGCGGCGCTCGACCGCCGTGTCCAGGTGGGCCAGCAGTTGTCTTCGCTGCTCGGCCGCGGCGAGCCCGGGCCTGGTCGGCCAGTCGATGTTGGCGACGGTCGCCACCCACATCCCGCGCAACTGCGGGCGCTGCCCGTACCCGGCGCCCCCCGGCTCCCCGGCGGACGCCGTTCCCGCCCCCGGGCCGGTCAGCAGCGAGCCGGAGAGCACCCCGACCGCCGCCGCACCGAAGGTCCTCCGAGAGAAAAGCCCCATGCTGCCTCCTCCTGACGACGATTCACCCGATCATCCCGTCCGGGTAGCGGCATGGCAACTCCGCGTAACGGAAGACCGGGCGGCCGTCCGCGCCACATCGCCCTCTTGACACACCCCCTTGTGCGAACACCGTTCGACAACTGGCATCCGCACCTCTGAGAACGCTCCCACCCACTGGTTCACCCCCCCGTACCGCCCGCGTGGGGGGATCTGCCCTGAGAGGACGTGTCCGTTCCCGGAAGACGATCGGCCGGCGCCGCCGGCTCCTGGCCGGGCTCCAACGGCGCCCCCGCCGCCTTCGAGCCCGACGGAGCGGCCGGCGCCACGGGCTGACCGCGCCGGACCACTGTCCGGACGACCGGTCGGCCGGGCCGCGGCGCCCCGGCCGACCGTTCCTCCGGCGCGACGCGGTAACGTCGGTCGGCGAGGCGCTGCGGCCGGAACCGTACGGGGGCGGCGTCACGGACCAGTGGATCAGCGAAAGGCACGATGTGACCGACATCGAACGCGTCGGAGTGGTGGGCTGCGGCCAGATGGGCTCGGGTATCGCCGAGGTCTGCGCACGGGCCGGCCTGGACGTCATGGTCGCCGAGACCACCGGCGAAGCCCTGGAGATAGGCCGTACCCGGCTGGTGACCTCCCTGGACAAGGCCGCCGCGCGGGGCAAGATCAGCGAGGCGGAGCGCGACGCCACCCTGGAGCGCCTGTCCTTCACCACCGACCTCGGCGAGTTCGCCGACCGCGATCTGGTGATCGAGGCGGTCGTGGAGAACGAGCAGGTCAAGACCGAGATCTTCCAGATCCTCGACCAGGTGGTGACCAGCCCGGAGGCGATCCTGGCCTCCAACACCTCCTCCATCCCGCTGGTGAAGCTGGCCGTGGCGACCTCCCGCCCGGACCGGGTGATCGGCATCCACTTCTTCAACCCCGCGCCGGTGCAGAGGCTGGTGGAGCTGATCCCCGCGCTGACCACCTCCGACGACACCATCGCGCGGGCCGAGACCGCGGTCGTCAAGCTGCTGGGCAAGCACGCCATCCGCGCCCAGGACCGCTCGGGCTTCGTGGTCAACGCGCTGCTGATCCCGTACCTGCTCTCGGCGATCCGGATGTTCGAGACGGGCATCGCCAGCCGCGAGGACATCGACAACGGCATGGAGATGGGCTGCGCGCACCCCATGGGGCCGCTCAAGCTCGCCGACCTCATCGGCCTGGACACCGTCGCCTCGGTCGCGTACTCGATGTACGAGGAGTACAAGGAGCCGCTGTACGCCGCCCCGCCGCTGCTGCAGCGGATGGTCGACGCCGGCCGCCTGGGCCGCAAGACCGGCGCGGGCTTCTACACCTACTGACACCCCGCGGCCCCTCGGCCCGCCCGGTGCGGCGGTCCGGCGGGCGCGGGGAACGCCGGCGGCGGGGCGCCCCCTCTTTGAAGGGGGCGCCCCGCCGCCGGTGTTCTCCGCCGCCGGTGTTCTCCGTCACCGGCGTTCCCCGTCGCCGGTACCGGGCGGGCCGGCCGCGGCGGACGGGAGGCCGCTACGCGCCGCGCAGCACCGCGCCGGTGCGCGCGACCGCCGCGGCCACCGCGGCCTCGCGGGCGGCCGTGGCCTCCTCGGCCGTCAGCGTGCGGTCGGGCGCGCGGAAGCGCAGGGCGTAGGCCAGGGACTTCTTCCCATCGCCGAGCTGCTCGCCGGTGAAGACGTCGAACAGCCGAAGCGACTCCAGCAGTTCGCCCGCGCCCTCGCGCAGCGCCGACTCGACCTCGGCCGCCGGGACGGAGGCGTCCACCACCAGGGCGACGTCCTGCGTGGCCACCGGGAAGGCGGACACGTGCGGGGCCTGCGGGGCGCCCGAGGAGGCGCGCTCCAGCAGATCGAGGTCGATCTCCATGGCGCAGGCGCGGGCGGGCAGCTGCATCGCCTTGATCACGCGCGGGTGCAGCTCGCCGGCGTGCCCGACCAGAGTGCGCTCGCCGCCGGCGCCCGCGTACAGCGCGGCGCAGCGACCCGGGTGCCAGGGAGCGTGCCGGTCGGCCTCCACCTCCAGCTCCACGCCGGCCTCGCGGGCGACGGTGCGGGCCGCCTCGACGGCATCGGCCCAGGTCGCCGGGCGGCCCTTGCCCCACCAGCCGGCCTGCTCGCGCGCGCCGGCCAGCACGACCGCGGCCCGGCGCGGCTGCGCGGGCAGCGCGGCGGTGAGGGCGGCGAGCTCCTCGTCGGTCGGGCGGCGGTCGACCGGCAGCCGGAGCGCGGCGGTCTCGCATCCGGTGGGCCGGAAGACCAGGCCGGTCTCGAAGAGTGCCAGATCGTGGGATCCGCGGCCGTCGTTGCGCCGCAGCGCGGCGAGCAGCCCCGGCAGCAGCGTGGTGCGCAGCGCCGGCTCCTCGTCGGAGAGCGGGTTGACCAGCCGTACGGTGCGGCGGCGGGGGTCGTCCGGCTCCAGGCCGAGCCGGTCGAAGGCGGCGTCCCCGACGAACGGGTAGTTCGGCGCCTCGACGTACCCCGCTCCGGCCAGCGCCCGCCCGACCCGGCGGCGCAGCCGCTGCCGCTCGGTCAGACCGCGGCCCGAGGGCAGGCGCGGCAGGGTGGAGGGCAGGGCCTCGTAGCCCTCCAGCCGCATGACCTCCTCGGCCAGGTCGTTGGGGTCGGTGAGGTCGGGCCGCCACGACGGCACGGTCACGGTCAGCTCGTCGGTGCCGTAGACGTCGCAGCCCACGTCCTGCAGGCGCCGCGCCACGGTCTCGCGGCCGTAGGACACGCCCGCGACCCGGTCCGGGTGGTCGGCGCGCATCCTGATGGTGTGCGGGCCGCTGGGCGAGACGATCTCGGTGACGCCCGCCTCGGCGGTGCCGCCCGCCAGCAGGACCAGCAGGTCCACGGTGCGCTGGGCGGCGGCGGAGGTGGCCTGCGGGTCCACCCCGCGCTCGAAGCGCCTGGACGCCTCGGAGGACAGCTTGTGGCGGCGGGCGGTGCGGGCGATGGAGACCGGGTCGAAGTGCGCGGCCTCGATCACGATCTCGCTGGTGCCCGTCGTCTCGCGGGCGTCGGCGATCTCGGTGTCGGCTCCGCCCATCACCCCGGCCAGGCCGATCGGCCCGCTGTCGTCGGTGATGACCAGGTCCTCGGGGTGCAGCTCGCGCTTGGTGCCGTCGAGGGTGGTGAGCTTCTCCCCCGGCCGGGCCCGGCGCACGCCGATCGCCCCGTTGACGCGGGAGCGGTCGTAGGCGTGCAGGGGCTGGCCGAGTTCGAGCATCACGTAGTTGGTGATGTCCACGGCCAGCGAGATCGGACGCATGCCGGCCTTCTGCAGCCGCCGCTGGAGCCAGATCGGGGAGCGCGCGTCGGGCCGCACGCCGGTGACCGTGCGGGCGGTGAAGCGGTCGCAGCCGCGCCGGTCCTCGATCTTCACCGGGTGGCCGTGCTCGTTGGGCACGGGCACGTCCAGCAGCGCCGGGTCGCGCAGCGGCAGGCCGTAGGCGGTGGCCGCCTCGCGGGCGATGCCGCGCATGGACAGGCAGTAGCCGCGGTCGGGCGTGACGGCGATGTCGAGGACCTCGTCGACCAGTTCCAGCAGCTCGATCGCGTCGGTGCCCACCTCGTGCTCGGGCGGGAGCACGATGATGCCGTCGTGGTCGTCGCTCATGCCCAGCTCGCCGGCCGAGCAGATCATGCCCTCCGACAGCCTGCCGTAGGTCTTGCGGGCGCCGATCCGGAAGTCGCCGGGCAGCACGCCGCCGGGCAGGATCACCACGACCTTGT
This sequence comes from Streptomyces nanhaiensis, assembly GCF_046614825.1. Lineage (NCBI taxonomy): Bacteria > Bacillati > Actinomycetota > Actinomycetes > Kitasatosporales > Streptomycetaceae > Streptomyces > Streptomyces nanhaiensis. The sequence goes on along the minus strand of NZ_JBKJFM010000014.1, from coordinate 11,738 downwards.
CGCCGACGGCGAAGTTGGTGGCGCCGCAGACGATGTTCTGCGGCTCGCCCGAACCGTTGGCGTCGCCGACGTCGACCTGGCAGTAGCGGATCGGCTTCTTGAAGCCGGTCAGCTCCTCGATCGCCAGGACCTGGCCGACGACCAGCGGCCCGGTGATCCCGGTGCCGAGCCGCTCGACGGTCTCGACCTCCAGCCCGGCCGCGATCAGCTTCGCCGCGACGTCACGGCCGGTCTCACCGGCCGGCAGGTCGACGTACTCCCGCAGCCACGAAAGCGGGGCCCGCATCAGATCTCCATCCCGAACGGCCGGGTGAACCGGACGTCACCCTCGACCATGTCTCGCATGTCCTCGACGTTGTGGCGGAACATCAGCATCCTCTCGATGCCGAACCCGAAGGCGAAGCCGCTGTAGCGCTCCGGGTCCACACCGCAGGCGGTCAGCACCCGCGGGTTGACCATGCCGCAGCCGCCCAGCTCGATCCAGCCCTCGGAGGAGCAGGTGCGGCAGGGGCGGTCGGGGTCGCCGACGGACTCGCCGCGGCAGGCGAAGCACACCATGTCCATCTCGGCGGACGGCTCGGTGAAGGGGAAGTACGACGGGCGCAGCCGGGTGCGCAGGTCCTCGCCGAACAGGGACCGGACCATGTGGTCCAGGGTGCCCTTGAGGTCGGCCATGGTCAGGCCCTCGTCCACGGCGAGCAGTTCGACCTGGTGGAAGACCGGGGTGTGGGTCGCGTCCAGTTCGTCGGTGCGGTAGACCCGGCCGGGGCAGATCACGTACACCGGCGGCTTCCGCTCCAGCAGGGAGCGGACCTGCACCGGCGAGGTGTGGGTGCGCAGCACGACGCCCGACTCCCCCTCCCCGGAGCCCTCGGGGCCCTGGACGAAGAAGGTGTCCTGCATGGTGCGGGCCGGGTGGTCCGGGGCGATGTTGAGGGCGTCGAAGTTGAACCACTCGGCCTCGGCCTCGGGCCCCTCGGCGACCTCGTAGCCCATCGCCACGAAGACGTCCTCGATCCGCTCGGACAGCGTGGTCAGCGGGTGGCGGGCGCCCGCGGGGACGCGGTCGAAGGGCAGCGTGACGTCCACCGCCTCCTCGACCAGCACGCGCTCGTCGCGCTCGGCCTCCAGCTCCTCCTGGCGCCGCTTGAGGGCCTGGCCCACCGCGCCGCGCGCCTGGCCGACGCGCCGGCCGGCCTCGGCCTTGGCGTGCGGCGGCAGGGCGCCGATCTCGCGGTTGGCCAGCGCCAGCGGCGAGCGGTCGCCGGCGTGGGCGGCCTTCACCTCGCGCAGCGCCTCCAGATCGCCGGCGGCGGCGATCGCGGCGAGGGCCGCGTCCCGTGCCCGGTCGATCTCTTCCGGTTTCAGTGCCTCGACCTCTACGGGGTCGTACGACTTGTTGGGTGCGGACATCTCTTCCCGTGCTTTTCGGTTGGCCCGTGGTTTCGGTTGGTTGCTTCGCCCCGCTTCGGCGCTTCGGCACCCCTGTGTCCCGGCGGATCCGGTTCCCGGGCCGCTCGAAGGTACCGGTTGTCGAGTCTACGGGGCGAGGAAGATCGCTACTGACCCGGAGGAGCCCGCGGACGCCGCTCAGGCCATGAAGGCCGGGACGCCCGCGGGCAGGGTGAATCGGAACTCGGCGCCGCCCGCGGGCGAGCGGCCGACGGTGATCGCCCCGCCGTGGGCCTCGACGATGCCCTTGACGATGTACAGGCCCAGACCGGTGCCGCCGCGCTTGCTGCCGCGCCAGAAGCGGGTGAAGACGCGGCTCATCGACTCCTCGGGGATGCCGGGGCCCTCGTCGCTCACCGTGACCGCCGTTCCTTCGTCGCCCGTCTTCGTCCGTGCCGGTGCCACCTCTATGGTGACCGTCCCCTCGCCGTGGCGCACGGCGTTTTCCAGCAGGTTGCCGAGCACCTGGTCGATCTTGTCGGGGTCGGCCCACAGCGGCGGGAGCGGGGTGGCGATCCTGCGGGCGAAGCGCTCCTCGGCGCGGCCCGCGGCGATGTGGGCCCGTATGTGCCGGTCCACGGCGGCGGCCATGTCCACGGGCTGGCGGTGGATCTCCAGCCGCCCGGAGTCGATGCGCGAGATGTCCAGCAGCTCGGTGATGAGCCGGGTGACGCGGTCGGCGTCGGCGTCCACCGTCTCCAGCATCAGCCGCTTCTGGTCGTCGGTGAACCTCTCCCACTTGGCGAGCAGCGTCGCGGTGAAGCCCTTCACCGAGGTCAGCGGCGAGCGCAGTTCGTGGGCGACGGTGGCGATCAGCTCGGCGTGGCTGCGCTCGGTGCGCCGCCGGGCCTCGGTGCCGCGCAGGGAGACCACCAGGCGCTGCACGGGGCCGGTGGGGCGGGCGCGGACGTACCGGGCGGAGACCAGGACCTCCCGGCCTCCGGGGAGTAAGAGGTTGCGCTCGGGCTGGCCGGTGCGGATGGCCAGGCCCCCGTAGGGGTCGGTGACCTTCCACCAGCGGCGTCCCTCCAGGTCCTCCAGGGGCAGGACCTGCTCGACGGGGCGGCCCAGCGCGTCCTCGCGCGGCAGGGCGGTGATGCGGGCGGCCGCGGCGTTGAAGCAGACGACCCGGCCGCGGGCGTCGGCGACGACCAGTCCGTCGGGGAGGTCGTCGGGGAGCACACCCGTGCCGTCGGCCCGCGGCGGCGCCTGCCGCGCGGGACGGGCGCGGGATGTGCGGGGCGCGCCGGGCGCGTCGGACGGCTCGCCGCCCTGTCCGCCGGACGTCCTCACGTCCACTCCCGTTCACCCCCTTCGGTCCCCGGGGCCGCCACCCTACTAGCTCGGGGTGACGCAGCGGCACCCTCCGGGTGCGCGCTGCGCACGGGCCGAGGCGTAGAGGCACACGGCCGCGGCGGTCGCGAGGTTCAGGCTCTCCGCGCGCCCGTGGATGGGTACGCGCACCACCTCGTCGGCCAGTGCGCGGGTCTCCTCGGGCAGCCCCCACGCCTCGTTGCCGAAGACCCAGGCGGTGGGGCCGCCCATGCGGCCCTCGTCCAGTTCGGTGTCCAGGTCGTGCTCGCCCGCGCCGTCGGCGGCCAGCACTCGTACGCCCGCCTCGCGCAGTCCGGCCACGGCCCGCTCGACGGGGACGCCGACGGCGACGGGCAGGTGGAAGAGACTGCCGACAGAGGCCCGTACCGACTTGGGGTTGTACAGGTCCACCGAGGCGTCGGTGAGCACCACCGCGTCGGCTCCGGCCGCGTCCGCACAGCGCAGCACCGTCCCGGCGTTCCCGGGGTCGCGCACGTTGGCGAGGACGGCGACCAGCTTCGGGCGGGCGGCCAGCACACGGTCGAAGGGCAGGTCGAGGAAGCGGCAGATCCCGACCAGTCCCTGCGGGGTGACGGTCTGCGACAGCTCCGCGATCACCTCGTCGGTGGCGGTGCGGACGCGGGCCCCGGCGGCGCGGGCGGCGGCGACGATGTCGGCGTGCCGCTCGGCGGCCTCGGGGGTGGTGAACAGCTCGGTGAGCGTGGGCTCGCCGTCGCTGCGGTGGCCGACCGCCTCGCGTACGGCCTGGGGCCCTTCGGCGAGGAAGCGGCGCTCCTTGCCGCGGGTGTTGCGGCGGGCCAGCCGCCGGGCGGCGATGACGCGCGGGGAGCGCGGGGAGGTCAGTTCCGGGGCGGCGGCCATGGCGCGGCGTTCTCGCTTCTCGGGGCTTCTCGGCGGGCGGGGGGACTGGACGGCCGGGCGGGCCGGGGCAAACGACCGGACCCGCGGGCTCGATGGCCCGCGGGTCCGGTGACGTCCCGTGCCGTCGTCAGGCGGCCTTGGGGGCGTTGACGTCGCTCGGCAGCGCCTTCTGGGCCACCTCGACCAGCGCGGCGAACGCGCTCGGGTCGTTGACCGCGAGGTCCGCCAGGATCTTGCGGTCCACCTCGACCTCGGCGGCCTTCAGGCCCTGGATGAAGCGGTTGTAGGTCATGCCGTTGGCGCGGGCGCCGGCGTTGATCCGCTGGATCCACAGCTGCCGGAAGTCGCCCTTGCGGCGCTTGCGGTCGTTGTAGTTGTAGACGAGGGAGTGGGTGACCTGCTCCTTCGCCTTGCGGTACAGGCGGGAGCGCTGACCGCGGTAACCGCTGGCCTGCTCGAGGATCGCCCGGCGCTTCTTGTGGGCGTTGACCGCCCGCTTGACGCGTGCCACGTGAATTACTCCTTGTCGCGGGGCCGGTGTGGTGGTCCGGCTGCCGTGCTACGGCGCCGTCGGCCCGAAGGTTCGATGGGGTACCGGTGTCCGGTGTCCTGCGCCCGGCCGGTCACGGGGACCGGCGGGCGGCCGGCTCACTTGCCGAGAAGCTTCTTGATCTTCTTGGCGTCGGCCGGGGCCATCTCGGTCTTGCCGGCAAGGCGGCGCGTCAGCGTGGACGACTTGTGCTCGAGAAGGTGGCGGCGGCCGGCGCGCTGGCGCATCACCTTGCCGGAGCCGGTGATCTTGAAGCGCTTGCTCGCACCACTGTGCGTCTTGTTCTTCGGCATGTCGCCGTTCTCTCCTCGTCGGTGGCGCCGCCCCGCCGGCCCGTGCGGGCCGGCGCACGGCGGCGTCAGCTGTTTCGGTTGCTGTCCGGGCCCGGGAAGGGGCCCGTGTGACCTGGCGGCCGGTTCCGCGGCCGCCGGATCATGCCTCGGCGCGCTCCTCGGCAGGGGCTGCGTTCCCCTGCTGCTGGCGCTCCGCCTTGCGGGCGGCCTGCGCCTCACGGGCCTCGGCCATCGCCTCGGTCTTCTTCTTGTGCGGACCGAGAACCATGATCATGTTCCGGCCGTCCTGCTTGGGGTTCGACTCGACGAAGCCCAGGTCCTGGACGTCCTCCGCGAGGCGCTGGAGCAGCCGGTAGCCCAGCTCGGGACGGGACTGCTCACGACCGCGGAACATGATCGTGATCTTGACCTTGTCCCCCTGCTTGAGGAACCGGACGACGTGACCCTTCTTGGTGTCGTAGTCGTGCGGATCGATCTTCGGCCGGAGCTTCATCTCCTTGATGACCGTGTGCGCCTGGTTCTTGCGCGCCTCACGGGCCTTCATGGCCGACTCGTACTTGAACTTTCCGTAGTCCATGAGCTTGCACACCGGCGGACGGGCGTTCGCCGCGACCTCGACCAGGTCGAGGTCGTACTCCTGGGCAAGCTCCAGGGCCTTGGCAAGCGGCACGATGCCGACCTGCTCGCCACTGGGACCGACGAGTCGCACCTCGGGGACGCGAATCCGGTCGTTGATGCGGGGCTCGGCGCTGATGGGGCCTCCTCGGTTGCGCCACGCGGATGCCTGGCGGACAGCCGCGCACGGTTGCGTTCGGTACGACCACCGAGCCGGAACGCGAAAACGCCCCGGACGGGACGCAGGCGGGGCTCCTCATTGACCGGGAACACCGCCGCGATACACCGCGGGGCGCAGCCTGACCTGTGACCCGCCGGCCCGGAGGTCGGTCGGGTGGGAGCTTCGGAGCCTCCACTTGCGGGCCGGAGCGCGCTCTGCGCGGGTCGTCCGGGCGAACCACCTGGGCGGTCACCCGGAGACCACGTCGGGAACGTGGTCCGGCCGGTCGATATACCAGCATAGCAGGGTCGCGGAGAAGTTCCTCCCCGCCCGTCGTACACGCGCGCGACGGGCGGGACCTAGGCTGGAGCGCACCCGACCAGCAGGAAGCGGAGAACGATGAGCGACGACAGCGGCACCCCCTCCCCCTCCCCCGGCGCCGCCGGAGAGGCCGGAGCGGCGGCCGACTTCGAGACGATGACCCGCGACATCGCGGACGTGCCCGCGGTCGAGGTGATCACCACTGTCGCGGTCCACCTGATGAGTTCGGCCGCGGTCAACCTCGGCCTGGCCGAGGGCGGCGAGGACCACAAGGACCTGGACGAGGCGCGCAAGCTGATCCAGGCGCTGGCCGGGCTGGTGACCGCCGCCGCCACCGAGATCGGCTCCTACCACGCGGCTCCGCTGCGCGACGGGCTGAAGTCGCTCCAGCTCGCCTTCCGCGAGGCGTCCGTGGTGCCGGACGAGCCGGGCCAGGGCCCGGGCGAGAAGTTCACCGGCCCGGTCATCGGCTGAGACCGGCCGGTCCCGGGCCTCCGGCCGCCTCCCGCGGCCGCCCGGTCGCGGTCCTGCGGCCCGGCTTGCGGCCCGGTCGGGCGCGTACGGCCTCAGTCGCGGTCGTACAGCGGGCGCCCCGGCAGGGTCCCCTCCGGCGGCAGCAGGGCCAGGTCCAGACCGCGCACCAGGCGCGCGCGGAGCGTCTCGTCCGCCGCGAGCGCGGCGGCCACCCGCCCGGCGGTCTCGCGCGGCGGCGCGGCCGGGTCCAGGCGCAGGGCCAGTACGCCGTCGGTGCCGCGGCCGGGACCGAGCCGGGCGGCGCTCACCGCGGGCTCGGCGGCCAGCACCGTGCGCAGCGCCTCGGTGACGGCCGGGTCGTCCAGCGGGTCGGCGGTCCCGGTGCGGCCCTCGGCGAGGGCCAGCAGCGCGGCGCCGGTGAGCTGGTAGGTCACCGGCCCGGCGAGATCCAGCACGAGGGTGTCGGCGCCCTCCTGTGCGAGGGCCTGGAGGGCCTGGCGCAGGGGGACGGCGACCGGGCGGGCCTCCGGGCGCCAGCGGGCCAGGCTGTCGGTGGAGGTGAAGGCCGGCAGGGCCCTGCGCCCGTCCGGCGCGTTGAGCGTGGGCACCGCCATGTCGCTGGTCTTCTCCCGGCGCAGGCCGTCCTCGCCGGTCTCCACCTCGCCGAGGACGGCGACCACCGGCACCAGCAACCGGGCCCGCGCCAGGGCGGCCAGCACCTCCGGCTCGGCGGTGCGGTCCTGTGCCCAGGCGGCCAGCGCCCGGGCGAGTGCGGGATCGGCCGAGCCGTCGTCGCCCGCGAAGCCGGGATCGGGGATGTTCTTGAGCGCCACGTCTCGAGGGTATCCGCCCGGGTCAGACGACCCGCTCCCCGGTCCGCCCCCCGAGCCGCTCCGCCGGGCGGTCGCCCCGGTACAGCAGCACGGCGCAGAGCACCAGCAGCAGGCCGGCGACCGCGGCGGCGGGCGCCAGCCTGCCGCCGTACCCGCGCTCGGGGGCCGGCCCCGCGCCGAAGTACTCCTGCGGATACGCCTCGGCCACCGGCTGCTGCCGCCGCGGTTCGACGTTCGCGCCCAGCTCGATGGCGGCGGCCGGGTCGACGATGCCGCTGCCCAGGTCGTCGCTGCGCCCGCCGGGCGGGGTGTTCCGGGCGGTCTGCGCGATCAGCTCCTTGACCTGCGCCGGGCTGAGGTCGGGGTGGGCGGCCCGCACCAGGGCAACGCAGCCGGAGACGAAGGCGGCGGCGGCGCTGGTCCCCCAGCCCTCGTAGTACTCGCGGTCGGGGTAGGTGATGATCACGTCGTCGCCGGGGGCGCTGACGGTGGCGTACCAGCGGCGTGTGGAGAAGGGGGCGCGCCGGCCGTCGCGGTCCACGGCGGTCACGGCGATCACGCCGGGGTAGGCGGCCGGATAGGAGGCCCGGTCGCCGTCCTCCCCGCCGTTGCCCGCGGAGGCGACCACCACCGAGCCCTTGGCCAGCGCGTAGCGGACGGCGGCGTCCTCGGCCGGGTCGGGGTGGGCGGAGGCGCTGTCGTCGCCGAGCGAGAGGTTGATGACGTCGGCGCCCTGGTCGGCGGCCCAGCGGATGCCCTCGGCCAGCGCGTCGCCGCGCTCCTCCCGGGCCTTCTTGCGCTGCGGGTCGCCGTCCTCCAGCAGGACGCGCACGGGCAGGATCCGCGCCTCGGGCGCGATTCCGAGGACGCCCTCGGAATCGCCGGGGCCGTGGCCGCGCCCGGCGATGATCCCGGCCATCGCGGTGCCGTGCCGGGCCCAGTGCTCGTCGCCCCGGCGGGCCCCGAAGCCGATGAGGTCCCTGCCCTTCAGCACCCGGCCGCGCAGGTCGGGGTGGCCGGCGTCGACACCGGTGTCGAGCACGGCGACGGTGACGCCCTGGCCCCTGGTGGTGTTCCAGGCGTCGCGCGCGCCCACCGCGTCCAGCCCCCACTGGCGGTCGCGCACCTCGTCGGCGTGCGCGGCGGGCGCGGTCAGCAGCAGGAGGGCGCAGAGCACCGCGAACGCCGACAGCGCGGAGAGCAGCGCGGTGGCGGGGCGGGTGCGGCGGGCTCGCGGGGGGTTCGCGGGGGCGGGAAGACCCGTCGTGTTCATCGGTCCTGTCCGGTTCCCTGGGCGACGATGCGGCGCAGGCCGCGCTCGATGCGGTCGGCGATGCCGCGGGCGTCGTGGCCGAGGCCCGCCTGGGCGGGGGCGGTGGTCTGGTCCTCCAGAACGGCCTCGGAGGCCGGCTGCGGGTCGCCGACGGTACGGCCGTCGGCGAAGCCGGAGACGGTGTAGACCACCACGGGGGCGTCGGTGAGCGGCCGGATCGTCCAGCTCGCGCGCTGGGCGTCGCCGAAACGGGCCGCGGCGGTGCCGCGCGCCGCGTACGGACGGGGCATCAGATCGGCGCGCAGTTCCAGGTCGTCCTCGTCGAACCGCTCGCGCAGGGCGCGCATGCCCTTCTCGTCGGCCTCGGTGAACAGCAGCCCGACCGTGGTGACGCCGCTGCCGGTCTCGTCCGCGTAGGTGGCGCGCAGCAGCCGTTCGCAGCCGGCCGGCGAGAGGGCCTGGGCCAGCAGGGGGTCGAAGGCGTTGCGGCAGTCGGCGTCGGGGGCGACCGCCACCCGGGTCCAGCGCCGGTCGGCGCGTCCCGGCCCGGCTCCCTTGCCGCGCAGGGTGCGGGGGAAGAGCGTGTCGACGGGTATCTCGTGCCACAGCGAGCGCGCCTCGGCGTAGTCGGCCGCGGGGCGCTCACCGGGGTCGCCGGTGAGCCAGGCCCCGGCGGCGGCTCCGCCCAGCAGCCCGAAGCCCAGGACGAGGCAGACGGCCGCGGCGGCGGTGCGGACCGGACCGCGCACGCGCCGCTCCGGGCCCGCGGCGGCGACCGGCTCGCCCGGATACACCAGGGGGACCGCGAACCTCGGTGGCGGCGGCCCCGTCGCTATCGGTGGCGCGGCGGCCGCGGTCCGGGGGGCCCTCGGCGGCACGGCGGGCCGCGGTGGTACGACGGGTGGGAGCGGAGCCCGGACCGGGTCGGCCTCAGTGCTCACCGGCACCCCCTCGTGTTCTGTGCCGCCCCGTCGAGTCCCTTTCGGGGCAGGCCGGTTGGTATCGGGACATCACACCGCTGACCAGCGGCCGACGGTGGTGTGCGCGTCACTCTACGGGCATCCGGCACGGTGACGGCAACCCGCGGCCCGGCCTGCGCGCGGGGCCCGGACCCGGTGCGGAGGGGCCGGGCCGCCGCCACCGGGTCTGTCCCGGGCCCGGTGGGCTCTGGCAAGCTGCCAGGGTGTTCGACGCGACCGCTGATCCCGCAGCCGACCGGGCCCGCTACGACCGGGCCACCGCCCATCTCGACGCGCCGCTCGCTGTCGTCGATCTGGCGGCGTTCGACGCCAACGCCGCCGATCTGGTGCGCCGCGCCGGCGGCAAGCCCGTCCGCGTGGCCAGCAAGTCCGTACGCTGCCGTGCCCTGCTGGAACGCGCGCTGGCGCGGGAGGGGTTCGCCGGGGTCATGGGCTTCACGCTCGCCGAGTCGCTGTGGCTGGCCCGCTGCGGGTTCGACGACGTCCTGCTCGCCTATCCGTCGGCGGACCGGGCCGGTTACGCCGAGCTGGCCTCCGATCAGAAGCTGGCCGCGGCCGTGACGGTGATGGTCGACGACCCCGCGCAGCTCGCCCTGATCGACGCAGCCCGCGGCGGCGGGCGCGAGGAGATCCGGGTCTGCCTGGAGCTGGACACCTCGCTGTGGCTGCTGGGCGGCCGGGTGCGGATCGGCGCGCGGCGCTCGCCGCTGCACTCCCCCGCCCAACTGGCCGAGCTGGCCCGGTCGGTGGCACGCCGGCCCGGCTTCCGGCTGGTGGGGCTGATGGCGTACGAGGGGCACATCGCGGGCGTGGGCGACGCCCCTCACGGGCGCCCGCTGCGCGCGCGGGCGGTACGGCTGATGCAGTCGGCCGCGCGGCGCGAGCTGGCCCAGCGGCGCGCGGCGGCGGTACGCGCGGTGCGGGCGGTGGCGCCGGACCTGGAGTTCGTCAACGGCGGCGGAACCGGGAGCGTGCAGCACACCGCCGCCGAGGACGCGGTCACCGAGGTCGCCGCGGGCTCGGGGCTGCTGATGCCCCGGCTGTTCGACGACTACACCTCGTTCTCCGGCCGCCCCGCGGCACTGTTCGCGCAGCCGGTGGTACGGCGGCCCGGGGTGGGCGTGGTGACGGTGCTCGGCGGCGGCTATCCGGCCTCCGGCGCGGCGGGCCGGGACCGGCTGCCGGTGCCGTACCTGCCGGCCGGGCTGCGCTACGACCCGGTGGAGGGGCCGGGCGAGGTGCAGACGCCGCTGCTCGGACCGCCCGCCGACGACCTGCTGATCGGCGACAAGGTGTGGTTCCGGCACGCCAAGGCCGGGGAGCTGTGCGAGCGCTTCGCGGCGCTGCACCTGGTCGAGGGCGACCGGGTGGCGGAGACGGTGCCGACGTACCGCGGCGAGGGCCGCACCTTCCTCTGAGGCACCCGGCCCCTCCCGCCCCCGGCGCGACGGGTGCGCCGGGGGCGGGAGGGGCGGGAGGGGCGGGAGGGGCGGGTTCAGACCTCCATGCCGGGGCCGTCGGCGGCGCGGACGCCCGCCACGATCCGGTCCATCTCGCCCGGGTCCGGGGCCTCGGCGTGGATGTCGAAACCCAGGCGCATCACCAGCATCCGGCCGCTGCCGTCGGGGGCGGGGAAGACGACGGACTCCACGTACGCGTCGGGCTCGAGCTCGTTGGCGATCCGCCAGCGCACCCGGTGGCCCTTCTGCCCCGCGACGGTGACCTCGGCGGAGGAGACCACCTCGTGCTCCTCGATCCCGCCGTAGCCCTTGGTGTCGTAGGACTCCTCGGCGTTGCGGGCGACGTCCGCCTCGGCCATCGCCCGCGGGCCCGCCCCGGTGGGGTCGTCGGCGGCCCGCAGGGAGACCCCGGCGCGGACGCAGGTGAGGGAGGTGTCCCCGGGGCAGGGGTAGGAGCCGGAGGACAGCCAGATCCCGTTGTCGGTATCCGCCTCGTTCCAGCCCTCGGGGACGGGGACGCTGACGCCGTTGACGCGGTCGACCGCGGTGCCGGGGGGGCCGTCGTCGGCCTTCCCTCCCTGGTCCTCGTCCGGCTCCTCCTCTTCCGGCCCGCCGTCCGGCCGCCCGCCGGGCTTCTCGTCCGCGCCGGCGGTGGCCTCGGGCCGCGCCCGGTGGTCACCGGAGCCGCCGGAGCCGCCGAGCAGGAGCAGCCCTCCCGCCAGGAGCGCGCTCACCACGAGCGCGACGGCTATGACGGCGGCCACCAGCGGGCCGCGCGAGGGCCTCGCCCGCGGATCCCGCGGGAGGGGGGCCGTCCGGTCGTACGGGGTGTACGCGTCCCCGGCGCCGTACGGGGTGTACGCGTCGTGGGCGCCGGCGGTCCGGGTGTGTTCGGTCCAGGCCGATCCGTCCCACCAGCGCTCCGGTGCCGGACCGGGACCCGTGTGCCCGGGGTCCGCGTACCAGCCGGGCGGTGTCGTCATGCTCACGGCGTGCACAGTAGCGGCAACCGGCGCCCGGGAGGACCGGTGCGCCCCCATCGGCCGCGACGGCGTGACGTGCGTCCCGGCATGCCGCCGTCCGCCGGGGCCCGGCGGCGCCGGCGGACCGGGCCGCGGCATCACCGAGACG
>NZ_JBKJFM010000149.1:0-14799 GCF_046614825.1 Streptomyces nanhaiensis | reverse complement strand
CCAGGCCGGCCGCGGCAGCCGCCGCGGGCGTTGCTGGTGGCTCGGCCGTCATCCGTCCCCTCCTGTCTCCCCGGGCCGGCCCGCGGCGCGGGGACCGGCGGGTTATCGCTCCCGCGCCGCGGGCCGGTCCGCGGCCAGGTCGCGGACCGCGGCGGCGAAGGCCTCCCCGCGCGCGTGGTAGTCGGTGAACATGTCCATCGAGGCGCAGGCCGGAGCCAGCAGGACGGTGTCCCCGGGGCGGGCCAGCCGGGCGGCCTCGCCGACCGCCGCCGCCATCGCCCCAGTGTCGGTCCGGTCGAGGTCGACGACCGGGACATCCGGGGCGTGTCGCGCCAGCGCTTCACGGATCAGCCTGCGGTCCGCGCCGATCAGCACCGCCGCGCGCAGCCGCTCGGCGGCCCCGGCGACCAGCTCGTCGAAGACGGCTCCCTTGGCCAGTCCTCCGGCGATCCACACCACCGGGTCGTAGGCCTTCAGGGAAGCCTCGGCGGCATGGGTGTTGGTCGCCTTGGAGTCGTCGACGTAGGCCACTCCGTCCACGTCGGCGACGTGCTCGATGCGGTGCGGGTCGGGCCGGAAGGCGCGCAGTCCGTCGCGCACCGCTCCCGGCTCCACGCCGAAGGCGCGGGCCAGGGCGGCGGCGGCCAGGGCGTTGGCGATGTTGTGCGGGGCGGGCGGGTCGACGTCCGCCACCTCGGCCAGCTCCTGCGCCTGCCTCCGCCTGTCGGGGACGAAGGCCCGGTCCACCAGTACGCCGTCCACGACGCCGAGTTGGGAGGGTGCGGGGGCGCCGAGGGTGAAGCCGATCGCCCGGCAGCCCTCCACCACGTCGGCGCGGCGCACCAGTTCCTCGGTGAGGGGGTCGGCGGTGTTGTAGACGCAGGCGACCCGGTTGCCCTCGTAGATCCGGCCCTTGTCGGCGGCGTACGCCTCCATCGAGCCGTGCCAGTCGAGGTGGTCGGGCGCCAGGTTGAGCACCGCGGCCGAGTGGGGGCGCACCGAGGAGGACCAGTGGAGCTGGTAGCTGGACAGCTCCACCGCGAGCACGTCGTACGGTTCGCCGCCCAGGACCGCGTCCAGCAGCGAGACGCCGATGTTGCCGACCGCCGCGGTGCGCAGCCCGGCGGCCTCCAGGACGGAGGCGAGCATGCGCACGGTGGTGGTCTTGCCGTTGGTGCCGGTGACGGCCAGCCAGGGTGCGGCGCCGGGGCCGCGCAGCCGCCAGGCCAGCTCCACGTCGCCCCACACCGGCACCCCGGCGGCCGCGGCCGCCGCGAACAGCGGCTTGTCCGGCCGCCAGCCGGGCGTGGTGACGACCAGTTCGGTGCCCTCGGGCAGGGTGGCCCCGTCGCCGAGGCGCACCGCGGCCCCCAGCTCCTCCAGTTCGGCGGCCTGCCGCCGGGCGCGCTCGTCGTCGCCGTCGTTGACGACCGTCACCTCCGCGCCCAGGGACCGCAGCACGCGCGCGGCGGGGATTCCGGAGACGCCGAGGCCTGCGACGGTGACGTGCTTCCCGGCGAACTCCTCGCCGACGGGGCCGCGCGTCATTTCCCGGCCGCCCAACCGGCGTAGAACAGGCCGATTCCGACGATCACGCACATGCCCTGGATGATCCAGAAGCGGACCACGACCAGCACCTCGCTCCAGCCCTTGAGCTCGAAGTGGTGCTGGAGCGGTGCCATTCTGAAGACCCGCTTGCCCGTCAGCCGGAACGAGCCGACCTGGATGACGACGGACATGGTGATGAGGACGAACAGGCCGCCGAGCAGGGCGAGCAGCAGCTCGGTGCGGGAGACGATGGCCAGGCCGGCCAGCGCGCCGCCCAGCGCCAGCGAGCCGGTGTCGCCCATGAAGATCTTGGCGGGCGAGGTGTTCCACCACAGGAAGCCGAAACAGGCGCCCATCAGGGCCGAGGCGACGACCGCGAGGTCCAGCGGATCGCGCACCTCGAAGCAGCTCGGGCTGCCGGTCAGCGCGCAGGAGTCCTGGTACTGCCACACCCCGATGAAGGTGTAGGCGCCGAAGACCATCACCGAGGCGCCGGTGGCCAGGCCGTCGAGGCCGTCGGTGAGGTTCACGCCGTTGGACATCGCCAGGATCATGAACAGCGCCCAGATCACGAAGAGCACCGGGCCGATCGACCAGCCGAAGTCCTGGGTGAAGGAGAGCTTGGTGGAGGCCGGGGTCTGGCCGCGGGAGTCGGCGAAGTTGAGCGACAGGACCGCGAAGGCGATGCCGACGATGAGCTGGCCGAGCATCTTGGCCTTGGCCCGCAGGCCCAGGCTCCGCTGCTTGACGATCTTGATGTAGTCGTCGAGGAAGCCGACCAGGCCCATGCCCGCCATCAGGAAGAGCACCAGGACGCCGGAGAACGACGGCTGCTCGCCGGTGATGACCTTGGTGAGCGCGTAGGCGATCAGCGTCGCCAGGATGAAGGCGATGCCGCCCATGGTGGGGGTGCCGCGCTTGCTGTGGTGGTCCCGCGGGCCGTCGTCGCGGATGTACTGCCCGTAGCCCTTGCGGGCCAGCAGTTTGATCAGCAGCGGAGTGCCGATCAGGGTCAGGAAGAGCCCGATGACCCCGGAGAAGAGGATCTGCCTCATCATCGGCCGGCGACCTCTCCCCTGCCCTCGGCGGGGATACCCCTGCCCTCGACCAGCGCGAGCGCCACCTTCTCCAGGCCGGCCGACCTGGAGGCCTTCACCAGCACGACATCCCCCGGCCGCAGATCGTCGCGCAACAGGTCGATTGCCGCCTGCGCGTCGGACACGTGCACCGACTCCTCACCCCACGAACCCTCGTTCTTGGCGCCCATGTCGATCCAGCGGGCCTCCCGGCCGCCGACCGCCACGAGCTTGCTGACGTTGAGCCGGACGGCCATCCGTCCGACCGCGTCGTGCTCGGCGAGCGACTCCTCGCCGAGCTCGGCCATCTCGCCGAGCACCGCCCACGTGCGACGCCCCTTGCCCATGGCGGCGAGCGCGCGGAGGGCGGCCCGCACGGACTCGGGGTTCGCGTTGTAGGCGTCGTTGACGACGGTCACGCCGTCCGAGCGCTCGGTGACCTCCATCCGCCAGCGGGAGAGCGTGCCGGCCTCGGAGAGCGCGGTGGCGATCCCTTCGGCGGGCATGCCCAACTCGTGGGCTACGGCGGCCGCGGCGAGCGCGTTCGACACGTGGTGCTCACCGTACAGGCGCATGGTCACATCACTGCACCCGGTGGGGGTGTGGAGGGTGAAGGCGGGCTGCCCCTTCGGGGTGAGACGGACATTCTCGGCACGGATGTCGGCCTCCTCGGCCTCGCCGAAGAGGAGGACGCGTGCCTCGGTGCGGGCGCGCATGGCGCGCACCAGGGGGTCGTCGGCGTTGAGGACGGCGACGCCGCCCTCGTCCGCCGGGGGGAGGGACTCCACCAGCTCGCCCTTGGCCAGGGCGATCTGCTCCCGGCCGCCGAACTCGCCGATGTGGGCGGACCCGACGTTGAGGACCACGCCGATGCGCGGCGGGGTCAGTCCGGTCAGGTAGCGGATGTGGCCGATGCCGCGGGCGCCCATCTCCAGCACGAGGTGGCGGGTGCCCTCCTCGGCGCTCAGCGCGGTCAGCGGCAGGCCGATCTCGTTGTTGAGCGAGCCGGGGGTGAAGACCGTCGGGCCCAGCCGCCGCAGGAGCTGGGCGATCAGGTCCTTGGTGCTGGTCTTGCCGGCGGAGCCGGTGAGGGCGACGACGGTGGTGCCCAGCCGCCGCACCACATGGCGGGCCAGGGCTCCCAGGGCGGCCTCCACGTCGTCGACGACGATCGCGGGCACGCCGACGGGCCGGGCGGCCAGCACGGCCGCCGCGCCGTCGGCGACGGCGCGGGCGGCGTAGTCGTGGCCGTCCACCCGGGCCCCCGCGAAGGCGACGAAGAGGGCGCCGGGGCGCACCTCCCGGGAGTCCTTGACCACGGGGCCGGTGACGGTCGGCTCCGGGTCCGGTATGTCGTGGACACGGCCGGAGACGATGCCGGCGATCTCTGCGGGGGTCAGCGGGATCACGACGCGCTCTCCCCGGTGTCCCCGTCGCCCTCGGCGCCCGCGGCGTTCCGCCCCGCGTCCCGCCGGGCGGCCATGGCCCGCTCGACGGCCTCGCGCAGCACCTCGCGGTCGTCGAAGGGGCGGATCACCCCGGCGATGTCCTGGCCCAGTTCGTGGCCCTTGCCGGCCACCAGCACCGTGTCCCCGGGCTCGGCCCGGGCGACGGCCGCCGCGATGGCGGCGGCACGGTCCTCCTCCACCAGGACGGTGCCGCGCTCGTGGACGGGGACCTCGGCCGCGCCCGCGAGCATGGCGGCGAGAATGGCCAGCGGGTCCTCCGAGCGCGGGTTGTCGGAGGTCAGGACGGCGGTGTCGGCCAGCCGGGCCAGTGCGGCGCCCATGGCGGGGCGCTTGTGCGGGTCGCGGTCGCCGCCGCAGCCGAGCACCGCGTGCACCCGGCCCCCGGTGACCTTGCGCAGCGCGCGCAGCACGGAGTCGACGGCGTCGGGCTTGTGCGCGTAGTCCACGACCGCCAGGTACGGCTGGCCGGCGTCCACGCGCTCCAGGCGGCCCGGTACGCCGGGCACCGCGGCGACGCCCTCGGCCGCGGTCTTCAGGTCGATCCCGGCGGTGACCAGGGCGGTGATGGCCGCCAGCGCGTTGGCGACGTTGAACGGGCCGGGCAGGGGGGCGGCGGCGCGGACCGTCTCGCCGTCCGGGCCGATGACGGTGAAGGTGGAGCCGAGCGGGCCGATCTCCACGTCGCTCGCGCGCCAGTCGGCGTCCGGGTGGCCCTCGGCGGAGAAGGTGGTGACGGGGACCTCGCTGACCCCGGCGGCCAGCCGCTGCCCGTACTCGTCGTCGATGTTGACCACTCCGGCGCGGGAGCGGGCCTTCGTGAACAGCTGCGCCTTGGCCCGGAAGTAGTCCTCCATGTCCGGATGGAAGTCCAGGTGCTCGGGGCTGAGGTTGTTGAAGACGGCGACGTCGAAGACGCAGCCGTCCACCCGGCCCAGCACCAGCGCGTGGCTGGAGACCTCCATGACCACGGAGCGCACCCCGCGCTCGCGCATCACCGCGAACAGCGCCTGGAGCTCGGTGGCCTCGGGGGTGGTGCGCTCGGACTTGATCCGCTCGTCGCCGATGCGGGACTCGACCGTGCCGATCAGCCCGGTGGCCTCCCCCTCCTTCGCCGCGGCCCGCAGCCCGCCCTCGACGAGGTAGGCGGTGGTGGTCTTGCCGGAGGTGCCGGTGATGCCGATCTGCAGCAGGTCCCGGCCCGGGTCTCCGTAGATGGCGGCGGCCAGGTCGCCCATCACATCGCGCGGCTCGGTCACCGTCAGCACCGGCAGACCGGTGGCGGCGGCCCGCTCGGTGCCCGTGGGGTCGGTGAGCACCGCGACGGCGCCCAGGCGGGCCGCCTGGACGGCGAAGTCCGCGCCGTGGAAGCGGGCCCCCGGACGCGCGATGTAGACGTCGCCGGGGCGTACGGCGCGCGAGTCGTGGGTGATGCCGGTGACGGCCGCGTCGCCCTCGGGGGCCGCGACCCCCAGCCGCCGGGCCAGCTCCGCCAGCGGCACGGGACGGACCCGCTCCGGGCGGGGCGGGGCCGGGGGCAGGGATGGGGTCTGATCAGCGTGTGGCACGGCGGTGAGCGTACCCGCCGTGCCGGGCCCGCCGCGAAGCGAGGGGCCGGGTGTGCCGGGCGCGCCGCCGGTGGCGCCGGGGCTGTTGCGGGGGAGGTCGTCGATGGTTCTCACGGTCGCTTTCCGGTCGGTTCCCGGGTCAGTCCCCGGGGTCGAAGGTGACGGGCAGACGCGGGGGCTCGGCGCCGGTCGGGGGGATCCGCAGGGCCTTGAGCGCGTACTTCATGACCTGCTGGTACACCGGGCCGCACACCTCGCTGCCGAAGTAGCTGCCCTTCTTGGGGTTCTGCACGGCGCAGTAGACGGTGACGCGGGGATCGTCGGCCGGGGCGAACCCGGCGAAGGAGGAGGTGTAGCCGTTGTAGCGGCCCGTCTCGGGGTCCACCCGGTTGGCCGTGCCGGTCTTGCCCGCCACCCGGTAGCCGGGGATCCGCGCGGTGGTGCCGGTGCCCTCCATGTCCGCCACCACCGACTCCAGCATGGCGGCGAGCGTCGTGGCGGTCTTCTCGCCGACGACGCGGGTCCGCTGCGGCTCAGGCGCGGGCTTCCACTCCCCGTCGGGCCCGGTGGTGCCGCGTACCAGGGACGGTTCGACGCGCACGCCCCCGTTGGCGATGGTGGAGTAGACCGAGGCCGCCTGGACGGCGTTGATCGACAGGCCCTGGCCGAAGGGGATGGTGTACTGCTGCGAGGCGTTCCAGTCCCCGGGGTCGGCGAGGATGCCGGGGGTCTCGCCGGGGAAGTCCAGTCCGCTCCTCTGCCCGAGGCCGAACTTGCGCAGGTAGGAGTGGAGCACCCGGTTGGCCTCCGCCTGGGTGTCGCCGAGCTGCTCGACGGCCAGGATGGTGCCGATGTTGCTGGACTTGGCGAGCACCCCGTTGAGGGTGAGGTACCAGGTGGGGTGGTCGACGTCGTCGGCGAAGCTGCGGTCCGCGCGCGGCAGCCGGTTGGGCACCACGACGTGGGTGCCCGGAGTGGCCACGCCCTCCTCCAGGACCGCGGCCATGGACATCACCTTGCTGGTGGAGCCCGGCTCGTAGGCGTCCTCCACGGCGCCGTTGCGCAGTGCGGAGGCGCTCGCCGTGGACAGGTCGCCGGGGTCGTAGCCGGGCGCGTTGGCCATGGCGAGGATCTCGCCGGTGCGGACGTCCTGGACGATCACGTAGCCGCTGTCGGCGTCGGACTTCTCGACCCGCTCCTCGATGGCGCTCTGCGCGGCCCACTGGATGTCGCGGTCCAGGGTCAGCTCCACGTCCGAGCCGGGGCGCGCGGGCTGTTCGTGCTCGCCCGCGGTGGGCACCTGGCGGCCGCCGGACTGGGCGTAGGTGATCTTGCCGTCCTTCCCGGCCAGCACCTTGTCGAACTTCGCCTCCAGGCCGCCGCTTCCCTTGCCCTCGGAGTTGACGAAGCCGAGCACGGCGGCCGCGAGGTCCCCTCCCGGGTAGACCCGTTTGGCGTGCTCCTCGGAGTACACCCCGGCCAGTACGTGGTGGCCCCCGCCGGCGCGCTGCCGGCCGGCCAGCACGCGCTTGAGGTCGGTGATCTGCCGCCAGACCTGCGGGGACTGCTGCCGGGCCAGGAGGACGTAGCGGGTCTCCTTGCGGGAGAGCCGCTCGGTGAGCGTCTCCTCGTCCACTCCGAGGACGGGGGCGAGCAGCTCGGCCGCCTGGGCGGGCGCGTCGGGGACCTTCGTCTGGTCGGGGGTGAACAGGTAGGGGTCGGCGGTGATGTCGTACGCGTCGACCGTGGTGGCCAGGGCGACGCCGTCGCGGTCGGTGACGGTGCCGCGCTCGGCGGCGAGCGGGACGGTGATGTAGCGGTTGACGTCGGCCTTGGCGGCGTAGGTGCTCGCGTCCACGGCCTGCACCTGGAGCAGGCGCACGGTGAAGGCCAGCATCACCAGGGTCAGCAGGACGCCGAACAGCCTCAGCCGGGGCCGGGGGCTGCCCAGCCGTACGGTGCCGGGCCTGGGGCGGGGTGCGCGGGCGGCGGGCCGGGGCGCGCGGGCGGAGCGGGACGCGGCGGCGGAGCGGGACGCGGCGGAACGCGGGGCGGGCTGCGCACCGCGGGGGCGGCGGGGGCGCTGGGGGCGTTCGCTCACGGGGCCTCCTCCCCCTCGGGCGCGGCGGGGGCCGGTTCGGGCATGCCCCGGACGGTGCCGTCCGGGAGGATGAAGGCGGGGTTCCCGCCGGGCACCAGGCCCAGCTCCCCGGCCCGTTCGGCCAGCGCGTCCGGGGCGGAGAAGGAGTCCAGCTCCTGCTGGAGCGCCTGCTCCTCGTCCGCCAGTTCCCCGGCCCGCTTCTCCAGCTCCCGGAGTTCGAAGGATCCCTGGTTGACGGCCGAGTTGAGCAGCAGCAGGGCCAGCAGCCCGGAGCCGAGCAGCAGGACCACCAGCAGTACGAAGGGGGCGCGGGCCGGTGCGGAGGGGGCGCCTGCGGGAACCAGTCGCGCCAGTCTGGCCAGTCGCTGCTGGGGCGTCGGGGAGGCCGGTTTCCCGGCGGTCCCGGGTGCGGCCTTCGGTGCGTCCTTCAGGGCTCCTCCCGGATGCGCTCGGCGCCGCGCAGCCGGGCGGGGGCGGCGCGGCGGTTCTCGGCGACCTCTTCCTCGGTGGGCAGTTCCGCCCCCCGGGTCAGCAGCCTCAGCCGGGGCTGGTAGCGCTCGGGGACCACCGGCAGCCCCGGTGGCGCGGTGCTGGTGGCGCCCGCGGCGAGGACCTGCTTGACCAGGCGGTCCTCCAGCGAGTGGTAGGACAGGACCGCGATCCGGCCGCCCACCTCCAGCGCGGCGACGGCGGCCGGCAACGCCCGCTCCAGCACGGCCAGTTCGCCGTTGACCTCGATTCGCAGCGCCTGGAAGGTGCGCTTGGCGGGGTTGCCTCCGGTCCGCTTGGCGGCCTGCGGCAGCGCCTCGCGGATCAGCTCGACCAGCCGGGCGCTGCCGGTGAAGGGCTCCTTCTCGCGCTCTCGCACGATCGCGGAGACGATCCGCCTGGCCTGCTTCTCCTCGCCGTAGGCGCGCAGGATGCGCACCAGTTCACCGGGCGGGTAGGTGTTGAGGACCTCCGCGGCGCTGACGCCCCTGCTCTGGTCCATCCGCATGTCCAGCGGCGCGTCCCTGGAGTACGCGAAACCGCGCTCGGCCTCGTCGAGCTGCATGGAGGACACGCCGAGGTCGAACAGGACTCCCCGCACGCGCGGCACGCCGAGCCGCCCCAGCACCTCGGGCAGTTCGTCGTAGACGGCGTGCACCAGGGCGGCGCGGTCGCCGAAGCGGGCCAGGCGCTCGCCGGCCAGTTCCAGCGCGGCCGGATCGCGGTCCAGGCCGATCAGCCGGACGTCCGGGAACTGCGACAGCAACGCCTCGCTGTGACCGCCCAGTCCGAGGGTGCAGTCCACGACGGTGGCGCCGGGCTCGCCCAGGGCGGGGGCGAGCAGGTCCAGGCAGCGCCGGAGCATGACCGGGACGTGCCGCTCGTTGGTGCTCACTGGACTCTCCTTGAGCGGGCCCGTACGGCCTGGTCCCCGCCCGCTCGCGAAGGGGAAGAGCGGCGGTCGGCACCGGGGAAGGGGCGCCGGCCGGCCGGGAGCGGGAGGAGGCCGGGCCGTACGCGGCCGTACGCGCGCCCGCGCACATGGGGATCTCGGGATTCGGCAGGGGAGCCCGGCGCTTGCCCGGCTCCCGCTTCGCGTCACTTTAGTCCACTCGTCCCCCCGGTCAACCAACTGGTCAGGCGCGTCACGGCCGCTTCCCCGCGCGGGCGCGCCCCGGAAACCGCGGCCGGTTCCACCCGCACGGAGGACCGCGCGCCACCGGTGTGGGTTACCTCACACACCATGCGCGTTGACCGGCTTTGCCCGCCCCGCACCGAGCCGGGCGGAGACGGGACGGTTACGGTCGTAGGCATGCCATCGTCTTCCTCCGAGGGGCCGGTCATCGACCGCCTCGTCGCAGCCAACCAGCGTTACGCGGCCGAGTTCGCCGACCCGGGGATGGACGCCCGGCCGGTGCTGAAGGTCGCCGTCGTCGCCTGCATGGACGCCCGGCTGGACCTCCACGCCGCCCTCGGCCTCGAACTCGGCGACTGCCACACCATCCGCAACGCCGGCGGCGTGGTCACCGACGACGTCATCCGCTCGCTGACCATCAGCCAGCGCGCCCTGGGCACGCGCTCCGTCGTACTGATCCACCACACCGGCTGCGGCCTGCTGAACCTGACCGAGGACTTCCGGCACGAGCTGGAGATGGAGGTCGGCCAGCGGCCGTCGTGGGCCGTCGAGTCCTTCAAGGACGCCGACCAGGACGTGCGGCAGTCGATGGAGCGGGTACGTACCTCACCGTTCCTGCTGCACACCGGCGACGTACGCGGCTTCGTCTTCGACGTCACCACCGGTCTGCTCCGGGAGATCGATCCGGCGAACGGCCCGGAATCGTGACGCGTGAGGCTGTGTAAGTGAAGAATGCCTGAGTGACGGCCCTCCCCCGCGGGTACCTGCTGCGAGGGAGGCGCCGGTTGTTCGGGGATGGCCGGCCCGCCGCGGGGCGGACCGGCCCGTGAGCGGGCCGAGGAGGGCCGGGTGACGACCTATGACGAACGAGCTGATCTCAGCGATCTGACCGCCACGGCGGACCGGGTGCGCCGGTCGGTGGAGAGCGTGATCGAGGGCAAGCCGGAGGTCGTACGGCTCTCGCTGACCGTGCTGCTGGCCGAGGGGCACCTGCTGATCGAGGACGTACCGGGCGTGGGCAAGACCATGCTCGCCAAGGCGCTGGCCAGATCCGTGGACTGCTCGGTGCGCAGAATCCAGTTCACCCCCGATCTGCTGCCCTCCGACATCACGGGGGTGAGCGTCTACGACCAGCAGCACCAGGAGTTCGAGTTCAAGCCGGGCGCCATCTTCGCCCAGGTCGTGATCGGCGACGAGATCAACCGCGCGTCCCCCAAGACCCAGTCGGCCCTGCTGGAGTCGATGGAGGAGCGGCAGGTCACCGTCGACGGGCGCAGCTACGAACTGCCCGACCCGTTCATGGTGGTGGCCACCCAGAACCCGGTCGAGATGGAGGGCACCTACCCGCTGCCCGAGGCGCAGCGCGACCGCTTCATGGTGCGGGTGTCGATCGGCTACCCCAGCCCCGAGGCCGAGCTGCGGATGCTCGACGTGCACGGCGGGCCCTCGCCGCTGGACGACCTCCAGCCGGTCGCCCACGCCCACGAGATCGCCAAGCTGGTGGAGGCGGTGCGCGGCGTGCACGTCTCCGAGCCGGTCCGCCGGTACGCCGTCGACCTGGTCGCCGGCACCCGCGGCCACCCCGAGCTGCGCCTGGGCGCCTCGCCCCGGGCCACCCTGCACCTGCTGCGGGCGTCGAAGGCGGCGGCGGCCCTGGCAGGCCGGAACTTCGTGCTGCCCGACGACGTGCAGGCACTGGCCGTGCCCGTGCTCGCGCACCGGCTGCTGCCCACCGCCCAGGTCCAGCTCGGCGGGCGCACCTCCGAGCAGATCGTCCTCGACATCGTGCGGCGCGTTCCCGTGCCCGCGTCCAACTACCGGGAGGCGACCTCGCAGCCCCCGCTGTACGGCCGGCCCTCCCGCCGGGGGCTGTGATGGACGGCCCCGGCACAGCCGCCCGGGACGCCGGCGGCGCGGACGGGAGCCTTCGGGCACAGGAGCACCGGGGTTCGCTGCGCGCCGCCCTCACCGGGCTCACCACCCGGGGGCGCTCGTTCCTGGCCGCGGGGGCGGCCGCTGTGGTGTGCGCCTACGTGCTGGGCCAGGGCGACCTGCTGCGGGTGGGGGTGCTGCTGGCCGCACTGCCCCTGGTCTGCGTGGTCGTGCTGCACCGCACCCGCCACCGCGTGGCGGCCTCGCGGCGGCTGTCCCCCGTCCGCGTGCCCGCCCGGGAGGAGGCCCGCGTGCACCTGCGGCTGGACAACGTCTCGCGGCTGCCGACCTCCCTTCTGATGCTCCAGGACCAGGTCCCCTACGTCCTGGGCCCGCGTCCGCGCTTCGTCCTGGACCGGATGGAGCCGGGCGGCCGGCGCGAGGTCTCCTACCGGGTCCGCTCCGACCTGCGGGGGCGCTATCCGATAGGCCCGCTGCAGCTGCGGCTGACGGACCCGTTCGGCATGGTGGAGCTGACCCGGGCCTTCAGCTCCCACGACACCCTCACCGTCGTGCCGCGGACCGAGGAACTGCCCCCCGTGCGGCTGACCGGGGAGGCGGCCGGCCTGGGCGAGGGGCGGCACCGCTCCCTGGCCATGGCCGGCGACGACGACGTGATCCCGCGCGGCTACCGCCACGGCGACGACCTGCGCCGGGTGCACTGGCGCTCCACCGCGCGCCACGGGGAGCTGATGGTGCGCCGCGAGGAGCAGCCGCAGCGGCCGCGCTGCACCGTGCTGCTGGACACCCGCCGGACGGCCTGGGCCGGCTCCGGTCCGGAGTCCGCGTTCGAGTGGGCGGTCTCGGGGGCCGCCTCGGTCGCCGTGC
The DNA here is from genome assembly GCF_046614825.1 of Streptomyces nanhaiensis. Taxonomy (NCBI): domain Bacteria; kingdom Bacillati; phylum Actinomycetota; class Actinomycetes; order Kitasatosporales; family Streptomycetaceae; genus Streptomyces; species Streptomyces nanhaiensis. The sequence goes on along the minus strand of NZ_JBKJFM010000149.1, from coordinate 2,656 downwards.
ACCTGCTGGAGCGCGGCTACGCGGTACGGCTGCTGACCGACGCCGGCACGCCGGTGCCCGGACCGGACGGCGGCGGCACGGACACCGCCGCCGCCGACACCGCCGGGCTGATCATGGACACCCTCGCGGTGGTGGAGCACTCCGGCGAGCCGGGCCTGGCGCGGGCGTACGAGGCGCTGCGCGGCGGCGGGCACGAAGGGCTGCTGGTGGCCTTCCTCGGCTCGCTGGACGACGAGCAGACGGTACTGGCCGGCCGGATGCGGCAGCGCGCGGGGGGCGCGGTGGCCCTCCTCCCCCGCGGGTTCCGCGAGCCGGCCGCGCAGGAGGAGAAGGAGCGGTCGCTGCGCGAGGCGGGCTGGACGGTGCTGCCCTACACGCCCGGGGAGGCGCTGCCCGATCTGTGGCGGCAGGCGGACCGGTCCGCGGGCGGGGTGCCCGGGCGGACGGCGAGGAGCGGACGGTGATGAGCGTGCAGGCCCGGCTGGCGTTCTGCGCCTGGGCGGCCACCCTGGCGGCGGCGTGCGCGCTGCTGCCGCTGGTCGCCCCGGCGGGCTGGCTGTTCCAGGCCGCCCTGCTGCTGGGCGTCCAGAGCGCGGTGGGCGCGGTGGTGCGGCGGATGACACCGGCCGGACCGCCGGCGGTGGCGGCTCAGGCGGTGGTGTCGCTGCTGCTGCTGACCTTCGTCTTCGTCCGCGACGACGCGGTGCTCGGTGTGCTGCCGGGCCCGGACGCCGTCGAGGCCTTCGGCGCGCTGCTGGCACAGGGCACCGCGGACGTCGGCCGGTTCTCGATCCCGGCCCCCGTCACCGACGGCATCCGGCTGCTGCTGGTCGGCGGCGTGATCGTCATCGGCCTGCTGGTGGACGCGCTGGCGGTGACGTACCGTGCCGCGGCCCCCGCAGGGCTGCCGCTGCTGGCCCTGTACTCGGTCGCGGCCGGGCTGTCCCCGGAAGGGGGCAGCCGTCTGTGGTTCCTGTGCGCGGCGGGCGGCTACCTCCTGCTGCTCCTGGCGGAGGGCCGGGACCGGCTGTCTCGGTGGGGCCGGGTGTTCGGCGGCGGACCCGGTACCGCGCGGCCCGGTGACGCGGCGCCGCCGCCGGTGCGCACCGGGCGGCGGATCGGCGCGGTGGCGCTGGGCATCGCCCTGGTGGTGCCCGCGCTGCTGCCGTCACTGGGCGGCGGGCTGCTGGACGCCGCGCGCCAGGGGCGGGGCACGGGGGGCGGCGGCGGCACGGTCTCGGCGGTCAATCCGCTGGTCGCGCTCCAGGACAGCCTGAACCAGCCGGACAACCGCACGGTGCTGACGTACACCACCGACGCCGAGAACACCTCGGACATGTATCTGCGGATCGTGGCGCTGGACCGGTTCGACGGCACCTCCTGGCGGCCGTCGGAGCGCCGGATCACCGATCTGCCGCGTCCGCTCCCGCCGGTGCCCGGGCTGTCGCCGTCCGTGGGCACCGAGCGCGTCACCACCTCCTTCCGGGCCGCCGGCTGGTACGCCCAGAACTGGCTGCCCATGCCGTATCCGGCCGCCGAGGTGCGCATCGACGGCCGGTGGCGCTTCGAGCCGGAGGGCCGCACGCTCGTCGGCGACCGCGGGCAGACCACCCGGGGCGTGCGGTACGAGGTGGACAGCCTGGCGGTGCGGCCGACCGCACGGCAGCTGTCAAAGGCCCCGGCGCCCTCACCGCAGATCGTCGAGGAGTACACCGGCGTACCGGAGTCGCTGCCGTCCGTGGTGGCCGAGACGGCGCGGAACGTCACCGAGGGGGCGTCCAGCGACTACGAGCGGGCCGTGAGGCTCCAGGACTGGTTCTCCTCCCAGGGCGGCTTCCGCTACGACACCCAGGTGAAGGCCGGCAGCGGCAGCGCGGCCATCGCCCGCTTCCTGGAGGACCGGGAGGGCTTCTGCGTCCACTTCGCCTTCTCCATGGCCGCCATGGCCCGCACCCTGGACATCCCGGCGCGGGTCGCGGTGGGCTTCACGGCCGGGGCCTCCGACGGCGGCGGCGGGATGGCGGTGGGCCTGCAGGACGCGCACGCCTGGCCCGAGCTGTACTTCGAGGGCGTGGGCTGGACCCGCTTCGAGCCCACCCCGAGCCGGGGCAGCGTGCCGGAGTACACCCAGCCCGACCTGCCCTCCCCCGAGCAGCCGGACGTCCCCGAGCCGCGGCCGGACGACAGCGCGCAGCCGCTTCCGGAGCCTTCGGATTCCGAGGAGTGCGTTCCGGGGCAGGGCACGGAGGACTGCGGCGCGGCGGCCGTACCGCGGGACGGCGGGGCCGCCGGCGGCTTCCCGGTGGGCAGGGTCCTGCCGGTGGCGGCGGCGGTGCTGCTCGCCGCGGGGATCCTGGCGCTGCCGGCCCTGTGGCGCGTCAGGATCCGGTCCAGGCGGCTGGCGGACGGTGGCGGCCCCGGCGCCCTCGCGTTCGCCGCATGGCGGGAGACGACCGACTCCGCCTGGGATCTGGGCATCTCCCCCCAGGAGTCCGCGACGCCGCGGACGGCCGCCGCGCGCGTCGTACGGCTGGGGAGGCTGGAGGGCGAGGCCGCCGAGGCCGTGCACCGGCTGGTCACGGCGGTCGAGGAGGCGCTCTACGCCCCCCGGCCGCGGCCGGCGCAGGGGCTGGCCGAGGACGTTCGGCGGGTGCGG